>JAFGLS010000063.1 GCA_016927935.1 Syntrophaceae bacterium | reverse complement strand
TAGTGACCTTTAGGTTATTCGCCTCGGGGATAATTCGACCATCAAATTTCAGTGCACTTTGTTTCTGAAATTTGGGTCTCATTAAAATCAGCTTTCAGTATTGTTATGCCGCGAATACCGGACAAGTTTAAAAAAATCGGTGTTTTTTAGCGATTGTCTTATTTAAAATAGAAGCTATAAAAGTATGGGTCAAGGTTGGCAAAGCCACACTAATCAAGAATATCAAATACCAATACTTTGTAACAGTGTGATATATCCATAAATCCCAAAGCAAGGTACATATTGCGGCAATAAAAAAAGAGATAGGTATATGGGATATAAGTATATCCAGTGATGCCTGACCTATCGTAGCAAGGATTTTCCCGGCATAACGGTGAACGACGGTATCTATAACTAATGATGTCATTAATATGAATGTCGATCCGCATATACCGGCGATGAAAAAAAGCAACGGCTGACCATAAATCCGTGTCGGTATATCTGGTAAAGCCTGATTGGCGCTGTAAACCATTATTATAATTAGAGTTAAAATGATTAATGCTATCAGGAAGAAATTCCTCCGTGAGCTTCTTGCTGATTGTATGGCTTTTTCCAATAAATTATATTTTCTGAAAATGTATCCCACATATACGAATAATTGAACTGTCATCGCTATATCCAAACTTAATATAAGTTGCCGATCATCTCTGCCAAGGATGAAGCCCGCTGCGGTGACCAACATTATGGCTATGAGGAAGTAAAATCCCTGTAGTTTATATCCGAGAGCCAGGAATATAATATCCACGAAGAAAAGGGCAGGCAGAAACCAAAGAACAATATTAAATTCCAGATCATGAATGTATCCACTGGTTAGGCCATCTACAAAAGCTCCAGTGGTTATTGGAGGGAGGCTTAATATTGGCGCCACTGCTAAGTAAATAAAGTAAGAGCAGATAACAGCTGTTAGATAGGGGAGCATCAATCTTAAAAAACGGGTCCTGATAAAATTTACGGGGTATTCACGATATTTGGAAAGATTAAAGTTGTATCCCGCTATAAAAAAGAAAAAATGCACGGCGAAGGGAAAAAGATAGGATCTGATCGTGTAATTCTCCATATTATGCGCGAATACTACAATGCTGATGCCAATTGCTTTGGCTATATCTATGTACAAATTTCTCTGATGGGGAATGTTCATTAAAGGGAATCCTTTTTTCCCGTTTCCCTGGAGGAAAGGAAATCTTCCATGATGATTTCCAGAAGCCCTGCTAGAAAAGGGGCGAACAAAAGTAAAAGCAGGAGAATGGAACAGGAAATAATATTGAGATTATATGATTTATGTGATGACTGGTCTGAAATTTTCTTATGGCTCGATTCAATGGTTGAATTATTTTTTGTTTCATCCGGTACAGGTAATGGCGGACGGCATGTCGGGCAGGGTATGTAACCGGCTTTTACCGCTTCCTCAGGGCTTCGGAATTTAATAATTTTATGAGGTTTTATTTGTTTTACCCATTTGCAGGTAGGATAATGATATTTATTGGATGTTTTAGAACCGACAAATTCTTGTCCGGCAATAGCGTATACTGCTATAAGGAATATAACTAAAATTGCCGGTATGATTTTATAAGACTTTTTCATCATCCGTCACCAATCTACTTGATTTTGACAGGAATTATTTTTGTGGTTTCAGTATAACTAAGGGCCATCTGCTACGTCAAGGTCATTTTAGCAAAACCCAAGCTGTAGAGAAAAAGCTAAACGGGAGTTTCACATTTGTTATTCATACTAATAAAATAGAGAAAAATGCAAGCAGTAGCATTCCACTCAATGTAATGTCCATGCCTACCAGCGGAATAAATATCAGACTACCTAGCAGAGAACCAAAACATCCACCGATTAAATCTGCGGAGTAAAGAGGCGAAATTATTTTGCTCTGGTCTTCAATTTCATGAAGACTGACATAGGCAAAAATGCCGGCGACTAAAAAACCTGTTGCAGCCAGAAGACATGAAATTTGGACCAAGCCGGTTAAGATGCTCATATTTATGATAATTCCCGTAAAGGCACATAACAGACAAAATCCGATAAGTAGAGTTATGCCATACCAGCGGAGTATTTTGGGGTTGTCGGTCTGAACCATTATCCTTTTGATGATGATTGCACCCAGAGCAAGTCCTGCCATGAAACTCATCATCAGCAGACCTATGTCCTGATAAAGTACGCCTTGTTTTATCTGATAATAAAGCAGGAGGATTGTTTCCAGAACCATGCCGATAAATCCTGCCGTCGCGACAAGCATCATGCGGCGGAAGGTTGGCCTTAAACGGCTTAAAAGAAATATGATGAATATACTGATACAGAGAAAGGACAATAAAGATTTGGATAAAATCTTATCCATTATAGGAGATAAATCAACAAGGGCGGCGCGCGGGAAAAAATTCGACAACCAGATTATGAAGGAGTATTGATAACAAATCGGTCTGATGTCGGTATTTGACGGTGCCTTCTTGCCGGCGAGCAAATCCCTGATTTTAAAATATCTGTCGTTTGTTAAAAGGTATTTGATGTAATTTGTTGAAATCAGTCTTGTTACTATTTTTCTGTTATGTAACCGATGGGACATTATTTCCGGCCTATGGGGCAGCGGTGAATGAGAGGCGGTCACAACATTCGTTATTCCCGGAAGAAACAACACTTCCGGAAAAACTGATTGCAAAGCGCTGTAGATGCTGACGTTGCGCAGTGTCAGCGGTATTGTCCATAGGTTTTCGGCCGTGCGGAGTCTAAAGCCGAGAATTCCCCCCGGATTTAGTTTTGCCGAACATTGTTGGAAAAACTCCCGAGTGTAGAAGCGGTTTGCCTGTCCCGATGCCGGTTGCGGCATTCCGACTAGAATGATATCGTAGGTAACGCTTTTTTTAAGATACTGCCGGGGGTCAGCATATACAATATGGACATTTGGTTCGCTAAGTGACTTACGAGTATTGTCAGGAAGATATTTTGTCGCCAGGTTCAGCATAACCTGATTTAGTTCGACATAATCAATTCTTCTGGGTTTATACTTGGCTATTTCTCGGACTAAACCTTCAATTCCACCTCCCAGAATCAGCACGTCCTGCGGATGGGAGTGCTGAAGGGCTACCAAATGGCAGAAATACTCAGCGTCTGTTCCCTCGCTCTCCAATGACAAAGCGTCGTTTTCAAAAACGGAAATTTGATTGTTAAGTCCCGTTACGGTAATCCGGCCATAGGGAGAATCATCTGTTTCTAAAAGATGGGGGTGATTCCACATGGTCATCCGTTGATCAAGATAGGATGTATTCCAGAGAAGCACCAGAAAAAAACATGTTAAGATAATTGCCGTCCAGCGTAGATAAGACTTTCTCGTTTCCCTTAAAACAATCAAAGGGGTTACGACTGAACAAAGAACACAAAGAAACATTATGGATAAATTCCGCAGTCCCCACATAATAAACAATGTAGAGAAAAGTCCGCCGATTAATCCTCCCGCGCTTTCAATGGCATAGGCTAATGCCAAAGTTTTGCCTGTAGTCACGTATACCCTTGCTGTCCACTGGAACAGGAGGCCCGACAACAATCCCACGGGAAGAATAGAAATTGTTGCAATGGTCAATTGTTGTACAAAGGTAAGGTAAGCACCTGGTATGCCGCCAAAGAGAAGACGGCTGGCACGGATGAACACAATGTCCAAAAGAAGTGTAATTCCAAAGATAATAAAAAGCGCCGCAATTTGTTTAAGCGAGGGGGAATGAAAGCGGCGTCCGATAATTGCTCCCACAGCAGTCCAGAATAACCATATTCCAAGGGCCAGGAGATAAAATAATTCGACTCCAAAGAAGGAAACATTCAATTCCCTGAGCAGGACAACCTGTCCCAGAATCGAAATAAGTCCGATAACGATAAGAGAAATTTTCATGGGGTTATTTGTATTCGGATTCGCTAAATACTATGGCCTGAAAAGTGAAAAATTTTGTTTTTTCCTTCCAGCATCCGGTATCTAAACCGGCCTTCCGGCACAGATTATCCAGCATTTCTTCGCGGTTCCATCCCTGTTCTGGGGCTACCTGAGGAAGAAAAACGGCAGAATGGCCGTCTTTTTTGATTATGACCCCATCTCTGCCGACAAGAATATCGGCAACTCCAGCTACTTCTTTCAATGGTGTCAGCACGGATATTTCTATTTCAGTGTCTTTCAGTTCGTCGGCGTTCAGCGGACTGAACCTTCTGTCATTAAAAGCTGCCTGAATTGCCATTGAGCCAACAACCTTGCTCAGAGGCTCACCTGTGGCCATATTGCCGATGCAGCCGCGAAGCTCGCCTTTTTTCTTGATTGTCACAAAAGCGCCCCGAGGCTGTTGAATGCCGGCACTAAATCCCCGTGCCAAAGGAACTGTATCCGTTAGAAATAATCGGGATATTGTTTCTCTGGCAAAAGCGAGCAAAGCTTTTTTATCGGATGACGTCAGCGATGCGCGGACGGCGGTTGTTTTTGGTGGAGAGTATGTTTTGATATTTTTTCCCGTTCCTTCTGCGGTAAAAACGACTGCGCCATAACCTACAACCCGCGATGGCTCACCGATAGACGTATCTCCGGAATTGGCATAGCTGATGATTTCTCCACGGGTAGCGCCTAAAGACTTGGCTGCCGCCATTGCCGCCATGATCGGGGCTTCTCCACAGGCGCTTGTGTCAAGATTGGGTATGTCTCTGTCTTTATGTGCCTGTATGGTTGCGCGGAACGAAGCGGGATCGAGGCTGGCTATAGCAGCAAGAGTTTCTCTATCTGCAATGTTTGCATCCTGAGCAGCAGGGTAGTGGGAGAGATCGGAGCTGGCGACAATTAATGCCTGCTTGTTTTTCAAAACCTTTGCGAGTGCCTGACCAAAGCGGATGCATGTCTGCGGATCCTGTGAGCTGACTACAACCGGAACAATTTTTGCCTTGGGAAAGATTACCTGAATAAAGGGCACCATTACTTCGATAGAATGTTCACGTTCATGAGCTGATTTATCCAGAATACTGTTGGTTGTATTTTCTTTTATTAGGGATGCGATAATATCCTTATCCACCTGCACCATGCCCAGAGGGGTGCGAAACCCATCGCCCGGATAGAGTGAAATATTCCGAAAATCAGGACCGGTATGGTTTGTTCCGAGGATTACAATTGCATCATATTTTTGATTGCTGACCTGTTTGAAGCCGTCCGCGCAAATCTGACCGGAGAATATATAGCCGGCATGGGGAACAACAATGGCAATGGGTTTTTTTACTTTGACCAGAACAGCGTCCTGGAGAAATTTTTCTATGGCGAGTTTCAGCTTTGCCGCGGAGTCGGAATAGAATTTCCCCGCGACAGCGGGTTCACGAATATCTGTATCCGGAACTTTCTTTGCCTGGCACGCGGTGGCCAAAAGAGAGCTGATAACAAGCAGAGTAAAGCTCAATCGCAATATTTTCATTTATTAAAACCTCCTTTTATTGTGAAACTCCAATTCCGAAAGCGTAGCGCAGCGGAATTGGTAAGTTGAACAATCCCGCAAAGCGGAGGGTATGAAACTCCAAATCTTTTGTTGGAGTTTCATATCCGTGATGCCCACACACCGGCAATCTTCCGACCGCAGAATTTACAACGTCCATTTTTTATGTTCATTTCGGTTGTAAAAAATGCCTGCCGTTCCACCAGAACCTTTTTACAGTTTGGACAGTATGTTTTATTTCCCGGATGGTCCGGAACATTTCCCACGTATGGATAATGTATTCCCTTGCTCATGGCCATGTTATAGGCGCGTTCCAGTGTGGCCACAGGTGTGGGAGGAAGGTTGCGCATTTGGTAATCGGGATGAAAGCGGCTGAAGTGAATTGGAACATCGGGACCAACTTCACCCAGTATCCAGTCAATCAAACCTTGCAGCATCTTGTCCGAATCATTTAAAGTAGGAACAACAAGATTGACAATTTCCAGGTGAACGCGACTTTTTGCCACCTGTTTAATGCTTTTGAGAACGGGCTGCAACTCTGCCCCGCATACATTGCGATAAAAATCATTGCTATAACCTTTCAGGTCGATTTTGATAGCATCAAGCACACTGCACATTTCTGTCAGAGGCTCCTCTTTCATGAATCCGCAGCTCACCAGTACGGAACGGATGCCCAGCTTTTTCGCGTCCCGTGCGATGTCGGTAAGATATTCCATGAAAACCGTCGGCTCATTGTATGTATAGGCTATAACCGGTGACTTGTTGGTGTAGGCGACATGGGCAATATGGGCAGAAGTTGTAAATGAAACTTGATGGTCTTCCGGTGATGATTGAGAAATGTCCCAGTTCTGACAAAACTTACAGTGGAGAGGACATCCAGCAGTAGCCAGAGAAAATGCCGCTGTTCCTGGAAGAAAATGATAAAAGGGTTTTTTTTCTATCGGGTCAATATGAATGGCTATGGGACGTCCATAAACAAGGCTTTTCAATTCTCCGTTGACATTCATGCGCGTTCGGCATCTTCCTCTTTGACCATTTACAATGGCGCAGCCATTGGCGCAAAGAAGACATCTGACAATACTTTCCTCCTTGGAAGAGTTATCCCCTTTTAGTAGAATCGGCTTCCAATAGCGGGCACGGGGAGCCGACCGGATAATTTCGTCCAAATATGTGTCGGCGAAGGCAATGTTTAAATACTCGCCTGACAAAAACTTCTGCCAGGAAGGATCAAACAAAATCATTCCCGTGCCGCCGACAACTGAGGCAATTTTTGCAAGTTTTACTAAAAAATCACGTCTGGAAATCATAATATACTCAAAAAGGTTTATTGTGAGACTCAAATTTCAAAAATGAAGTGTATTGAAATTTGCAAGTCGTAGTGAGTCCCAAATTTCAAAAGTGCAACGTACTGAAATTTGTTGGACGAACTATCCAATCCCGATTTATCAGGATTGGGAACAATCCCGCTATAAGCGGAGGGTAATGAGACCCAAGCTTCAGAAACAGCGTGTACTGAAGCTTGTAGGTCGAATTATCCTGCCTAAGCATGG
>JAFGLS010000062.1 GCA_016927935.1 Syntrophaceae bacterium | reverse complement strand
CATGACAGTAAATAATGGCAGAAATAAAAAAATCCGTAAGGCAAATTGTATTTTCACCTTACGGTCTAAAATCCCCACACACCTATTTACCTCAAATGATAGTGTACTCCATTTGCGGGTGCTTGTCAACCCCGTATAAAAAAGTAAAAAGTCAAAAGTAAAAAGGTAAAACCACAAGTAGTAAGTCAAAACCTGAAAAAGTTTATTGCTTTTGAATTTTGGGTTGTAGTTTCCCTCTGGAATTCGAAGAATTCCGAGGACTTTGGTCCCTGAAATTGCTTTGCAATTTCTAGGGGTAACTTTTGCGTTTTTACTTTTAAGTTGATGAGGATTCTCGTTTCCCCT
Organism: Syntrophaceae bacterium; assembly: GCA_016927935.1. GTDB lineage: Bacteria > Desulfobacterota > Syntrophia > Syntrophales > Smithellaceae > Smithella. The sequence continues at coordinate 4,535 of JAFGLS010000062.1, read as the reverse complement.
ATAATCATTATCTAATGAATTATAAATATATTTTTGGGCCTGTTCCATCGAGGAGATTGGGATTTTCTTTGGGCGTGGATATTGTTCCAACCAAAACGTGCACTCTTGATTGCATTTATTGTCAGGTTGGCAGGACAAGTTATAAGACCGTTGAAAGAAAGGAATATATTGCTCCAGAAAAAGTCCTTGCCGAGTTCAGGGAAGTATTAAAATCAGGTAAAAAAATTGATTATATTACTCTTTCGGGCAACGGCGAACCGACGCTTAACTTGAAAATAGGTGAGATTATAAAGAGTATAAAGAACATAAGTCCTTTGCCTGTTGCCGTTATTACTAATGGAACATTGCTGAGCCGTGATGACGTAAGAAAAGATTTGTTATCGGCGGATTTGGTTATGCCTTCGCTTGATGTAGCGATACAGGAAACTTTTGAAAAGATTGACAGACCGCATCCGTCTTTGAAAATAGATAAAATAATTGAGGGACTGGTAGAATTTAGGAAAATCTATAAAGGAAAATTCTGGCTTGAAATAATGCTTGTTAAGGGAATTAATGACACTCAAATTGAACTTAATGCGTTGAAAAAAGCAATAGAAAAGATAAATCCCGATAAAATTCAACTGAATACTCCGGTGCGTCCTACATACGAAAAAGATGTTGAAGTATTATCTGCGGATAAACTTAAGGAAATAAAGGAATTTTTCGGGGAAAAATGCGAGATTCTTGTCCAGTTGGATAAACGTAAACATGAAGACCATGTAAAAATAATAAGTATTCTCAGAGATAAACAAAAGGAGGGTTAAAAATGGGAAAAGGTAAATTAATATGGAGGGAGTTGACGCACCATCTTCCATTCTCGATTTTAAGCGTCGTCCTTGGTTTAATTCTGGTCGGTATTTTAACCTTTATCACCGAAATTGTGGGTACTGAAGATGCATCAGTTCATTTTGAGGAGTTGTTCCATATATTTCATCCTGCTCATATTCTTTTTTCTGCTATTGCCACTACGGCGATGTTTTGGCAGAAAGAAAAGAAATTTTTTAAGGCAATAGTAATAGGTATTATAGGTTCAATCGGTATTTGCGGTATAAGCGATATTTTTATTCCTTATTTGGCGGGTTATTTATTGGGAGCTCACATGCATCTGCATGTTTGTATTATAGAACATCCGCAGTTGATTCTGCCGTTTCTAACTTTAGGCGTGATAGTGGGGTTTCTTGCACCCGGGACTCTTGAGAGATCGGATGGTGTCATATTTTCCCACACTTTTCACGTGGTTATTAGCGCTGCGGCTTCTATTATGTATCTGGTAAGTTTCGGTGTTACAGATTGGGCTCATAGGGTAGGAGCGGTGTTGATATATATGGTGCTTGCGGTTGTTGTTCCGTGCTGTACGAGCGATATAATTTTCCCGTTGGCTTGTACCGGAAAAGTACAGTGTATGCATATACATAAGGAAAAGTCGCATAAGTAAACCCCATGAGAATTCCTTCTGAGGAATTCTACCCTATGGGGTAAATTAGAATTCATGGGCATAAAAGAAAATTATCAGAAAATTAGAAGTGAAGTTCCCGATAACGTGGTGATAATTGTGGCCTGCAAGACAAGAACCAAGGAAGAGATTGAAGAAGTCATAGAAGCAGGCGCGAAATATTTGGGCGAAAATTATGTACAGGAAGCCGAAAAAATTCATGAGGCATTGGGAGAGCAGACGAAAGAAATTAAATGGCATATGATAGGACATCTGCAAAAAAACAAAATCAACAGGGCTCTTAAAATTTTTGATGTTATCCAGACAATTGACTCTAAAGAAATAGCCGTACATTTAAACGAAAGAGCCGAGAGAATAGGCAAGGTTGTCCCGGTTTATATAGAAATGAACCTTGGAAACGAAGAAACAAAAAGCGGTGTTAAAGCGGAATATGGTGTTGTGGAACAATTGGCCAAGGAAATTTCAGAACTTAAATCTTTGCGTTTGGAAGGTCTGATGGCGATGGAGCCGCAACTTGATGACGCTAGAGATACAAGAACTTATTTTAAAAAAGCAAAAGTTATCTTTGATAAAATAAAAGCGCTTGATTTGCCCAACGTAGAGATGAAAACGCTTTCAATGGGAATGTCCGCATCCTACGAAGTAGCAATCCGAGAGGGAAGCAATATGGTGCGGTTAGGTGCAGCGATATTCGGCGAAAGGTGATTTTTTAAATGAATAAAAAAAAGGGAAAAACAATGATTGTAAGAATAGCTGTAGTTATAGGGGCGTTGCTTGTAGTAGGCTTTTTATGGTTGATTTTTTCACGTTCAAAGACGGTTGTTTCACCGAATAAAAATAAATCCAATCAAATTACCATATATGTCCAGCAGGGTAAAGAACGTATTGCTCCGGAAATTTACGGACACTTTGCGGAACATTTGGGACGTTGTATTTATGATGGTTTTTGGGTGGGAAAGGATTCTTATATTCCCAATATAAGAGGTATCCGCAATGATGTTGTTGAAGCTCTTAAAAAAATTCAAGTGCCGGTACTACGTTGGCCCGGCGGTTGTTTTGCGGACGAATATCATTGGCGAGACGGAATAGGGTGGCCAGCTAAACGCTTAAAGACGCTAAACAATAATTGGGGCGGTGTAGAAACCAATCAATTCGGTACGCATGAATTTATGGATCTTTGCGAACAATTGGGTTGCCAGCCGTATGTGGCAGGCAATCTTGGTTCGGGGACAGTAGAAGAGATACGAAGCTGGATTGAATATATGACTTCCGATAGCGATAGTAGTATGGCAAGCTTAAGGCGGAGAAATGGCCGCGATAAGCCATGGAAAGTTCCTTATTTTGGTATCGGCAACGAAAATTGGGGATGCGGCGGAAATATGACCGCTGAATATTATGCGGACCTATACCGAAATTTCCAGACATATGTACGCAATTATTCGGGGAATAAAATTATAAAGGTGGCATGCGGGCCGGGCGGGGGTGATACCAGTTGGACTGATGTTGTTATGAAAAAAGCTTCCCGATATATGGACGCTATTGATTTACATTATTATGTATGGGACAGCACGGATTGGTCAAATAAAGGAAGCGCCGTGAAGTTCGGCGAGAAAGAATGGTTTTCGCTTATGAAAAATACTTTACAAATAGACAATGTGATCGCGAAAAACCTCGAAATTATGGACAAATACGACCCCGAGAAACGGGTCGCTCTGTTTGTTTGTGAATGGGGAACTTGGTGGGCTCATGAATCAGGGGAAAGCGCATTGTATCAACAAAATACTTTGCGTGATGCAGTTTCAGCGGGTATTTTCTTGAATATTTTTAATTCACACTGTGACAGGGTAAAAATGGCTAATATTGCACAGATAAATAATGTGCTTCAGGCCATGATTTTAACCAGAGGCAAAGATATGATAGTTACTCCTACTTATCATGTATTTGAAATGTTCAAAGTGCATCAGGGTGCTACACTATTGCCTGCCGATATATCTTGTCCTTCATATAAATATGATAAGGAAGAAATCCCTTCATTAATTGCATCGGCATCTAAAAATGATTCCGGAGTTGTGCATATATCGCTTTGCAATCTTGACCCAAACAATGATGTAATTTTGGATTGCAAGTTGGAAGGATTGAAACTGAACAAAGTTACGGGACGAGTTTTAACTGACAAAAACATGAATGCACATAATACTTTTGAAAAACCCGACTCGGTCAAGCCGACTATTTTAAAAGACATAACTATCAAAGATAATATTATTAATGTAATGATACCTTCAAAATCAGTAGTAGTTTTAGCGGTTAGCAGTTGATCTGCCTCGATAAAAGCGGACGTTTTAATGGGAAAAGATTATCCAGTTAAATCAATAACATTAGCGCAAGTTAATATCAGTGATGAATTTTGGGCGCCGCGTATGGAAGCAAACTGCAAGTTGACCATTCCCCATGAATTCAAGAAATGTGAAGAAACCGGCAGAATTGATAACTTTGCTGTAGCGGGCGGATTGATGAGGGGTGAGCAAAAGGGCGATTTTCCGTTTGATGACACAGACCCGTATAAAATTATTGAAGGGGCTTCATACTCATTGACCGCACATCCCGATGCAAAACTGAATAAATATCTTGACGATTTGATTGCGAAGATAGCCGCGGCTCAGGAAGAAGACGGTTATTTGTACACCTGCAGGACAAATAATTGCAAGCGGTTGAAAAAATGGTATGGCAAGACGAGATGGTCTAATTTGGACGGAAGCCATGAATTGTATAATGCAGGACATCTCTACGAAGCTGCTGCTGCGCATTATTTGGCAACGGGAAAACGCAGCCTTTTGGATGTTGCAATAAAGAATGCTGATTTTTTGTGTAAAGAGTTTGGACCGAAGAAACTCCAGAAATGGCCGGGCCATCAAATTGTGGAGATGGCTCTTGTGAAATTGTATCGTGTTACCGGAGATGAGAAATATTTAAACCTGGCAAAGTTCTTTCTTGATGTGAGGGGCCCGGGCGGCGGTGAATATAGTCAGTCGCATAAGAAAGTTAT
>JAFGLS010000061.1 GCA_016927935.1 Syntrophaceae bacterium | reverse complement strand
GCGGTGGTCAGCACGATAAATACAATGGGCATGGCTATAATGGAAAGAACAAAAGAAATCGGGACTCTGCGTGCTTTGGGATTAAAATTCAGAGGAGTATCTGCTCTTTTTGCTCTGGAAGGGGCTTTTCTGGGATTTTTCGGCAGTATCGCGGGCATTATTTTTCATACATGTACATGGGCTTTTATAAAAATTTATCCTCCGAAATACAACCCCCCGGGATTTTCCTATACTGTACCTATGACGGTTGATATGGTTCCTCTGGCGTTGATTCTTCTGGTAATATATTTTGTTTTATCGTCCATTCTTGCGGCAATTATTCTGGCTAGAAGTGCGGCCAAAAAAAATATAGTTGATGCTCTGGGACATGTTTAAAATATTCAAGGGATTTGTCATCGAAACAAATAATGGCAAATATTATTGTGAGACTTAAATTTTAATGAAAATCAGATATTGCGAACACATAACCTAAAGGTCACTATAGGTGCAGTAATATCTGTAAGTTGAATTATCGAAGCTTAGCGGGACAATATAAAAATCCCGCACAGCGGAGGGTAATGAGACTCGCTGACGAGAGGAAGCGTTAGTCGAATTATCCATGGATATGATAACCCGCAGATTGCTGCGGAATTATGGTCCAGGACTTGCCATGGGGGGCATACCCTTGATCTTGATAAAGAAAAACTCGCCCAGGCAAAAGCGCAATACAATGTTGAAAATTCCAAATGAATATGCGATTTATGGCAACAAAAATTAATTGTCGCGGGATTTTTCCACGATTCATTGTCATGGTTCAATGGTCCTAATCTTCCGATTCTATGACTCTCGCAACTTCACCACCACAACGCTTGCACGTGCCCCTCAGCACGAGAGACCTTTGTTCAAGCACTCCTTCCCGGAGTTGCATTGACGTTTCGGAACGACAGCGTCCACACCAGACGTTATTCATTAAATCCTTTCTTATCATTTCAGGTATTTGATGCCATCTTTTTTTAGCGAAAGAGGTAAACTTGGGCAAAGATACTGTTTTTGCATCAGCGCTAAAGTGTTTTTCAAAAAGCTCCTTGGCCTTGAGAAAACCGGCTTCAGTCATTACCACCGACTTTGATTTTCCGACCGGATTCGAAATGTAGCCTTTATTGTAAAGTCTATTCATGGTTTCCCAATCGAATCCTTTCCACGCCACAGCGCCGCAGCCTTCTCTCCTTTCATGCGCGACAAGATAGAGCAACGAAAGGGTGAGTTCATCGACCTTATCTTTATCGTAGTTCATTTCTTCTCCTTGTAACCAATAACTTTTTGCTCCTGTTCCGGCCTGTGCCGTTTGGAAACATCAAGATATTTGGTAATATCTTCACTTTTATCAAATTTCTTATCGAAGTCTTTAGCTTTCCTCTTCATATATTAATTAATTGCCTTTTGTTGCCTTCCTGCTCGGAATAATGGTTTTTTGAAAAACCTCCAGATCCAGCAGACGAGCGCCATGGATAACACGCATAATGATGACTCTGGCGTTTTCAACTTTGAAAATTGTTCTATAATGACCATAAATAACATGGCGATATTCAATACCTAATTCAAAAGATTCGGGAATAATCGGGCATCTTAAAGGAAATATTTCCAGAGAATCGATTTGTCTTTCAATTTCTTTGATTAGGTTAGTTGCCGCCGTTTGGTTGTCGGCTGCGATATATTGAAATATTTCATAAATGTCGGATTGGGCAGTTTCAGTGATTTCAACTCGAAATTTTGGCACTTTTCTTAATCTCCTTTAAAAAAGTCCGGGCATCCTTAGTGCGACCGTCTTTTACATCTTTTTCCGCCTTCGCCAGCAATAGACTGAGATTAAGAGCTTTTATCTTTTTTTCGAAAACCTCCACATCCATTAAAATAGCATCAGGCTTGCCGTTAACTGTAACGACAATGGGACGTCCTGTTCGATGCATTTGCTTGAAAATTTCGTTCGTTTTCTTTTTTAAGTCGGAAACAGTTTTAATATCTTCAGATATACTAAGAAACATAATTATTCACATCCTTTCTAATATTAAATTTGATACTAAATTTCATACCACAAAATAAGACAAAATAAAATTAATTTTTACATAGCTATCAATGGCATTCGTCCTAAGGCGTGAATATCAGGTTGAATTAGATCAGCGAAGGACACTTTCCCTGCGCCGTTTTGATTGAATCTTTATGTGAAGCAAGATACCTTCCTTTTTTTCGGCTACATACACTTTGATAATAGGGAGCACCAGTAATAAATGTACCTTTATTGCATAATTATGCCTCTTCTTGCCTTCAAGTAAAGCAACTATGATGTTTTTCATCTATTCCATTCTCTATCAGTGTGCAACAAAAATCACCTAATTACATTGACATGGTGTGCCATAAGTGTTACACTCACCAGGAAAGGAGTTACATAATGCCAACAAAATACCCCCGTGTAAATTTAGTTGTAGAACCACCGATTCATTTGGCTATGCAAAATATAGCGCATCTTGAAGGTATTTCTATGTCAGCGGTTGCCCGCGAACTGATCAAAGAAGCCATTTTACTTCGTGAGGATGCTGCTCTTGCCTGCTTTGCTAAAAAAAGAGAAAAAACTTTTATACGCAAAAAATCTCTTACTCATGAACAAACATGGAAATAAATTATGTCATTTACTCTTAGCTATCATCCGGCAGTCCGTTCGGATGATTTACCGCTTATAGACCGGAAAATGAAAGATCGGATACGTAGAGCAATTGAGGAGCGGCTCCAAAAGTTGCCGCACGAATATGGCGAGCCATTAAGAAAAACATTAAAAGGATACTGGAAACTGCGTGTCGGCGATTACAGAGTTGTGTTTAAAATCATGAAATCAGAGGTGTGGATTTTAGGTATTCGCCATCGTAAAGAAATCTATAAGGACATAGAGAAAAGAATGTAGCTGTTCTGATGCCCTCTATCTAGCCTAAGATATGCGGAGTCAATAGTTGACAACTTTTCCGGATATTGATTTTAGAAGTTGTAAAAAAGCTGTATACAAAAGAGAATCAATTCACGCACAATTTTATTTATTTACGTGTTTCAGTTAACGTACCATTAATAAATTTATGGATAATACTCGAAACGTAGGTCTGATAAGGAAGTCCTTCTTTTACGGCTTTCCTTTGTAATTCGATAAGATCTCTTTCAGAGATTCTTATGTTCAGCCTTTTGTCCTTTCTCAAGGTATTGCGTGCGTATTCGGTAAGTTCTTTTTTTCGTTTGGCAAGATTTGCCACGGGAATCCATTCCCCTCTCTCGAAACTATCAAGAATGCCTTTTTCTTCTTTTGTCAATTTAGTCTTCATTGTTTTCTCCAAAATACTTTTGTGTTGCTTTCCTGCTTGGAATAATTGTTTTTAAAAAAAGTTCTTCCTCCTTTTCAACATAGGGGACAAGATACGCATAATTATCAATTCCGATGACCATGATACGTTGTCCGGGATATGCCTTCTGATTGGGATGCACATAGTCATCCAGTATTTCGCCCCTTTCAATAAAGAAAACCACATCTTCAAAACATATTTCTCTTGATTCTTTGAGAGCCAGATTTTTCTCATCGTTCCAATTGATGGTTTTCATGATTTTATATTATTACATTGTGTGCATTTTGGCAACACATATTAAACCACACAAACGGAAGCAAGGTTATTGTAGGGCGCATTTCCTGAACACGCCGAAAATTGCTCATTCCCAACGGCTCTGGAATTCTATTTATAAACGCAGAGAGAAACGGTGCTTTTGCGGGTCAGATAGATGTGATTGTTGGCAGATCAATCACCATAATTGGGGGTCGCACAACGAGGCGACGCAAGTTATTGCCACAGGTTTATTTTCGATATCAATTTCATTAAGCACAATGCACTGCCAACCCAAAGGATATTGAAGTTTGTAAGGAGGAGTATACGGATGTGCGGCTTCAGCGCTGAAACCAAATCTACCGTAATATTTCGGGTCCCCATAAACAAATACGACGTTTATTCCCATCGCGGACAACGTTTTTATGCCATATTTAATAAGTTTTGTGCCAATGCGATGTTTTTGGTAATCGGGTTTCACTCCCAGTGGAGCCAAAATATAACCCTGAAACCCCTCATTGCTATCAAGTCTAACCGGGCTGAATGCTATATGTCCAACTATAGCGCCATCGATTTCAGCAACGTAGGAGATTGTTTTGGGTGTCGTTTTTTTCAAAAGCAAATTCATGGCAAGAGTTGAGACAATTTCTCTCTCGCCTTCAGGAAAGGTACACAAATGAACCCTTTGAACATCGCTGAGATCACGGTTTGTTGCTATTCGGATATTCATAATTTTACTGCTAACAATTGATATTTAAACTTTGTTCTTTTCGATTTTTTTGTAGTCGTACTCTATTATAGGATTATAAAAGTAAATAAAAAATATTCTATAGAATCAAAGTGAAATAAGCTTTCTATGCTAAAATAATATACCCTTTAATCCTTTTTCAATAGCTCTCCATCTCCTGCTTCTTCATCATTATCAACACGGCCGAAATCGCTCCTTCGGTCATGCCGGGAATGCGCTCCATCTGGCCAAGTGTCTGCGGTGCTATTTTGATGAGCTTGGCTTTCAGTTCGTTGGAAAGGCCGGGAACTGTATTGTAATCGAAGTCAGGTGGGATTTTCTTTTTTTCCTGTTCTTTTAATTTTCTTACCGATTCAAACTGCCTCTTGATGTAACCTTCATACTTGGATTCAATTTCAATCTGCTTTTTGACAAAAATATCCAGCTGCGGTTTCCAGCTTGGAAATACAGAAAGGTCGTCATAGGATAATTCATTTCTTTTCAGAAGTCCGTCCAAGGTGGTTTGATTGCTGAGCGGCGGGGAATTAAGAGTTGCCAGTTTTTCGTTTGTTTTCGCAGTAGGTTTTACGGGCGTTGCTTTGAGATGTGCGATGCCCTGTTCAATTTTTTTTATTCTGTCCTGAAGTTCCAGGTAATGTTCGCGGTCAATAAGTCCTAACTTATGTCCTTTGCCCATCAAGCGGATTGTGGCATTGTCTTCGCGTAAGATAAGGCGGTATTCGGCACGCGAGGTGAACATGCGGTAGGGTTCATCCACGCCGCGGGTGACGAGGTCGTCCACCATTACAGCCATGTAGGCCTCAGAGCGATCCAGAATGAAAGCGGGAGCTCCCTGCACCGCGCAGGCGGCGTTAATGCCTGCCCAGAGACCCTGTCCCGCGGCTTCTTCATAACCGGATGTGCCGTTTATCTGGCCAGCCAGATAAAGTCCGTCAACTAGTTTTGTTTCCAGCGTCGGCTTGAGTTGTGTAGGCTGAACAAAATCATATTCGATGGCGTAGGCAGGACGCATGATTTCAGCCTGCTCCAACCCTTTAACACTGTGTACTATCTTATATTGCATTTCCAGCGGCAGGCAGTTGCCCAAACCTTTGGCATAAACTTCCTGTGTATCGAGTCCTTCGTGCTCCAGCACCACCGGATGACTTTCGTGGTGACCAAAGCGCATGACCTTGTCTTCGAGCGATGGACAGTAGCGGGCGCTTACTCCTTTGATTACGCCGGAATATAACGGCGAATACTTAATGTTTTCGCGAATGATGCGGTGCGTTTCGTCCGACGTGGCGGAAAAATAGGAAGGCAGACGCTCCGTCCGTAGCGCTTTGGAGGTAAAGGAAAAGGGCTGAGGATCGGGGTCGCTGTCCTGTCGCTCCAGCTTGGAGAAATCAATGGATGATGCGTGCAGCCTGGGCGGTGTTCCCGTTTTCATTCTGCCAATATCGAAACCGATTTCTTTGAGATTGTTGGCGAGGCCAATGGAGGCCAATTCTCCGGCTCGTCCTGAAGGAATTTGTGAAACACCGATATGCACCAGACCGTTTAAAAATGTGCCGGTAGTAATAATAACTTTTTTTGCTCCATAGAAATGCTCGCTCTGATCCAGCACGCCGATAATTCTGCCGTTCTCAATAACCAGTTTCTCGATTATCGCCTGCCGCACATAAAGATTGGATTGGTTCTCGACAACGGCTTTCATGGTCAGGCGGTAAAGTTGCTTGTCGCACTGCATCCGTGAGGAATGGACAGCAGGGCCTTTGGAGGCGTTGAGCATACGAAAATGCACGGCTGTTTTATCGGTGACTTTACCCATCTCGCCGCCGAGGGCGTCAATTTCCTTGACAAGTTGCCCCTTGGCCAGTCCTCCGATTGCGGGGTTGCAGGACATCAGCGCAATCGAATCAAGATTAATATTGAATAAAATTGTCCGGCAACCCATACGCGCGCAAGCCAGAGCCGCTTCGCAGCCGGCATGCCCGCCACCGATTACCGCAACATCGTAATTGTCTGTTAAGTTAGTCATTCTTTAAATCCAACACTTGCTCTTGTTTTAAATCAATAGTAAAAACAAAATCGTCTGTCATACCGGACTAGATCCGGTATCCAGTAATTTTTCCCGCTGTTTACTCCGGCGTATGCCGGATGCGACCGCAATGACAAACGTTTTTTACGGCATAGAGAATAAAAATACAACATAAAAAAGAGGAAGTTTTGGCGAAACCGGATTTTTGGAAAAACTCTAAACAGTATTACGATCTGAAAAGCTACTGGCGAAATCTTTTCGGCTGTAATGTGCATAAACTGCAGATTGACGCGGGCTTTACCTGCCCAAATCGCGACGGACGCGTAGCCACGGGCGGCTGCATTTACTGCGACGGCAGAGGCTCGAATTTGCGCCAGAAAGGAAAACTTCCTTCTGTTACCGAGCAAATTTCTTCCGGGAAAAAATATTACACGAAACAGGCAGCGAAGTTTATTGCTTATTTCCAAACATTTACCAATACTTACGCGCCGGTGGAAAAATTGCGGATACTCTATGACGAAGCGTTGGCGCAGGAAGATGTTATCGGGCTTTCTATCGGCACGAGACCGGATTGTGTCGGCTTTGATGTTATAGAATTGTTGAGCGGATACGCGAAAAAATATCATGTCTGGGTGGAGTTGGGGCTGCAATCCTCCAACGACAAGACCTTGCAGTTCATCAACCGTGGACATAATTTTCAGCAGTTCATAGATGCGGTAAATTCGCTGGCTGGTCGAGGATTGAACATTTGTGTGCATATTATCATCGGTCTGCCCGGCGAAAGTGAAAAAGATGTGCTGACCACGGCTAGAACCCTTGCGGCCTTGCCGATCAACGGAATCAAAATTCATTGCCTGTTGGCTCTGGAAGGAACTGCTCTGGGTGAAATGTATAAAAAAGGAAGCATCAGCATGATCACCAAAGAAAAATATGTTTCTCTGGCGGCCGATGTTCTGGAGGTGTTGCCACCGCAAACTGTGATTCAGCGCCTGACTGCAGACGGTTACCGTGATATTTTTCTTGCGCCGAACTGGGCGATGAATAAACTGGATGTGTTAAATTCAATTAATAAAGAATTGATCCGGCGTGATTCATATCAGGGAAAAAATACCGGACAGGTTCGCATTAAACCATTTTATTAAGTTAAAACTGCATACATCCTATTTATTCTTCCATATAAGGTTTTACAAGAGAATCCCATTCTTCTTCAGATTCACATGTCTTTTCTAAAACGTTGCAGATAATAATTGAACCATCTTGTTTGGAACGGAACGAACCGTATATTTTATTTTCATTGATATCTTTCAAAATCTTTAATTGTTTTTTTGAATAGTTTATTAAAATAAAACATTTATCCAATCGCGTGTTGTAATGGTTTTGATGGGTAAATTTATCTCTGAAAAATTTTTTTTCATCAGACTTAACCCATTCTTCACACTGTTTTTCACATTTGTTCTTTAAAGCATTTGTTTTTTCCTGTTTCTTCGGAGTTACACAAATCTTATTGTATGTTTCGTTCATTTTACTTTCAGGTATAATACTTGTCCATTCACTATTTTTGTATGTTTCTTCGTATAGGATATTTCCCTTATCGTCATAATTTATCAACTTTTCTATTTTGCTCAATTTTTTTCTGCAATCAATGTTGAGCAACATAGTTTGGTGGTCAAGGTTTTGGTATTTTTTTGATTTCTCTAAATCAGATTCTTTAAAATGCTCAATCAAATATTTTCTTTCATCATCCGCAATGGTTCTGTAAGTCCATACTGATATGGTGTTGGATGATTTAATTAAATTTGTTTTATTATAATAAAAATTATCACTCAAATATTCCCATACTTTAGGGTCTGGTTGTTCTGAAAAACAAGTTGATGATAATGGCATGACTAACATTGTGAAGAAAAAGACAAGAAGGGATAGAAAAAATTCTTTCATTACATTTATCTCCAAACAATTAATATCCGATATACTTCCTTATAAGTTGAGTACCATAATATCATTATTAATTATTTTTAAAAGAGAGAAATATCAACCTCGCTGATTACAAGAGATTAAACTGAATCTGTTTTGATTTGCGCTTTTTTGTGCTAAAAATACAGCAAGGTGTCAAATTTGTGTCAAGGTAATATATCCTGTCATCATAATAATTTGTATGCAAAAATAAAAATTTAGCTGTAATTTGAGCATAAAAATTGCTAAGTGCATATCAGTAAAAAATTGAGATGAGAATATATGATAGCAATAATTGACTATAACGCCGGGAACATTACCAGCGTGGCGCGGGCGCTCCAAAATATCGGGGAAGATTTTGTCATTACAAATGATGTGAAAAAGCTTGATAACGTAGAGCGTGTAATTTTTCCCGGTGTCGGCGCAGGGGGCGAGGCTATGGCATATCTCAGCAAGAAGAAACTTGACGTCTGGATGAAAAATTACATCAAGACCGGCAAGCCGCTTTTAGGGATTTGCCTGGGTACGCAGATTATCCTGGATTATTCCGAGGAAAATGAAACAAAATGCATTGGCCTTATCGCGGGTTCAACAAAACATTTTCCCGAAAAATTGACTGAGAAAGGTGAGTTGTTGAAGGTTCCACAGATGGGCTGGAACAGTGTTAAATTGCGCCGCAGTCATCCGGTTTTTAAAGGTGTTGCGCCGGAAGCTGAATTTTATTTTGTGCATTCCTATTATCCGGCTCCATCTGATGATTCGGTAGTTTTGGGAAAGACAAATTATGGCATAAACTTCTGCTCTGTTCTGGCGAAAGATAATATTGTGGCCATGCAGTTTCATCCGGAAAAAAGCGGTCGTCCCGGCTTACAAATATTAAAGAACTTCTGCACGTGGGGGAAGAATGTTGAGTAAAAGAATCATCCCCTGCCTCGATGTTCGTGACGGCAAGCTGACTAAGGGAATCAAGTTCAAAGGCAACGTTGATATCGGCGATCCGGTAGAAGCCGCAAGGGCTTATTATGAACAGGGTGCGGATGAAATTGTTTTTTACGATATAACGGCATCGTCGGATAAACGCGATATAATGATTGACGTGGTACGTCGGGTAGCGGAAACTATTTTTATTCCGTTTTCTGTCGGCGGTGGTATCCGCAATATGGAAGATATGCGCAAGGTTATCCTTGCCGGAGCGGAAAAGGTCAGCGTCAATTCCGCCGCTGTGGATAGTCACAAAATCATTGCCCAGGGGGCAAAGGCGTTTGGCAGTCAATGCATTGTTCTGGGAATGGATGTAAAAAAAGTGGAAGTATCCGGTAAGATTCCGTCAGGCTACGAAATAGTGATTAACGGTGGTAGAACATTTACAGGAATTGACGCATTGTGGTGGGCAAAAGAAGGAGAAAGACTGGGAGCAGGTGAAATCTGCCTGAATTCCATTGACGCTGATGGCGTGCAGACAGGTTATGATCTGAATTTAACAAAGATGATTTCGGAAAACGTGCGTATTCCGGTTATTGCATCCGGCGGGGCGGGAAAGCCCGAACACCTGGCGGAAGTATTGATCAAAGGAAAAGCCGATGCGGCACTGATTGCTTCCATGGTGCATTATAGGACATATACTATTGAAAATATTAAGAAATATTTGTCAGAAAGAAAGATTAAGGTCAGGATGCTTTGGTAGTTTGATTAATTTTTTACTAGGCAATATTACTTTGAAGTATTATAATAAAAATTAAGTCATTAAGCTAGGAGGCTGATAAAAGTGGATAAAAAGAGGTATGAACTAAATGTCCAGCTGGCACAAATGCTCAAGGGCGGTGTCATTATGGATGTGACCAATGTTGAGCAGGCAAAAATAGCGGAAGAAGCGGGAGCTGTGTCAGTAATGGCTCTGGAGCGCGTACCTGCGGATATACGCAAGGACGGTGGTGTGGCCAGGATGTCCGATCCTTCAATTATTGTTGCGATTAAAAAAGCCGTATCAATACCGATCATGGCTAAGGCACGTATTGGTCATTTTGTGGAAGCACAAATTCTCGAAGCTTTACGTATTGATTATATAGATGAAAGCGAAGTTCTGACCCCGGCTGATGAAGAGTGCCACATTGACAAGACAAAATTTTCGATTCCATTCGTTTGCGGTGCGCGTAATCTGGGTGAGGCTTTGCGCCGTATTGCCGAAGGCGCGGCCATGATTCGCACCAAAGGCGAGGCGGGCACGGGAAACGTTGTGGAAGCGGTCCGCCATATGAGAACAATGAATCGTGAAATAGGTCAACTGGTGCAGATGCCGTTGGAGGAAGTTACCGGTTTTTGCAAGGCCAATGGCCTTCCTTATGAACTGGCTTTGAAGGTTAAAGAGTTGGGACGTTTGCCGGTGGTTAATTTTGCGGCGGGTGGCATTGCCACGCCGGCGGATGCCGCGTTAATGATGCAATTGGGCTGCGATGGGATTTTTGTCGGGTCCGGTATTTTCAAATCGGCTGATCCGGGAAAGCGCGCACGGGCAATAGTGAAAGCTACAGCTTATTTCAATGATCCGCAAAAAGTACTGGAAGCATCTATGGATCTGGGCGAGGCCATGCCCGGTCTGGAAATTTCGGAAATTCCTCCGGAACAAATCCTGGCAAAACGCGGTTGGTAATTTTCTATGACACTGCGTTTGGTCAGCAATAAACCTTCAGTTATCGGAGTTCTGGATTTGCAGGGCGGGGTGTATGAACATCTGGAACATCTGGAGCGTCTGGGAGTTTCCTATAAAAAAGTGAAAAAGGCAGAGGATTTTGCAAACCTTGCCGGATTGATTATTCCCGGCGGAGAAAGTTCTTGCCTCTCCCGATTGCTTGATATCTTTGAAATCAAGAATGTCCTGCTTCAGGCTCACCGCGGGGGAATGAAAATATGGGGTACCTGTGCCGGCGCAATTCTTCTGGCAAAGAAAGTTGTTGGCGAAACTCCCTGTCTTGATTTAATCAACATTACCATTGAACGCAACGGCTTTGGAAGTCAACTCGATAGTTTTGTCAGCGAAGCTGTGATTCCTGCTGTTTCCTCTGAACCGATACCTCTTACTTTTATTCGTGCACCCAAAATTATTGATGTAAAATCTGATGTTAAGGTACTTTTAAGAATGGACGATTACATAGCGGCGGCAGAAAACGAATCCGTATTAGTTACGATATTTCACCCGGAATTAACAGGATGTCTTTCCCTGCATCGTTATTTTGCCGTAAAGTGCGGTTGGAAAGCTGTTCTTAACAGTAATGAATGCATTGACTCGCACTGGAACATATCCAGCTGGACAAAATATGCCGGTATAAGTGAAAAATATTAAAGGAAATTCCATTCTCAGCAAAATAAAGAACATTGAAGAAAATTTTTTTGCCGTTTGCCGCTACTGGGGAAACTTGAATTCTTCATTAAATCAAACAGATTCCATAGTAGCAATGAGTACAGGTGTGCGTATTGCAGACATAAACTGGGCATTTAACGAAAAACCTCTGAATAAAGATAATGAGAAGCATATTTATGAAATAAAAAAATATTACGAAAAATTAAACCTGTCTTTTTGGTGGTGGGTTTATCCCTGTGGACAATCACCTGATACTGACAGAATTTTACGAGATGCGGGCTTGCGTCTATACACAAAAGTGTCCTGTATGGCCGCAAAATTAAGTGAGTCATTGTTGGATTGTAAAATGACGGATAAAATAAAAGTATTGCCTGTTAAAAATAAGAAAGACTTGCTTGTATGGAAGGATATTTCTTTCGATGGTTTTGAAATGCCGCCTTATACAAGGGAGCAATACGGTGCTTTTGTTTTGTCATTTAAACTTGATTCCCAATCTCCTCAAAAATTCTTTCTCGCGTATCTTGATGAAAAGCCTGTCGCGACATCACTGCTTTTCTTTCATAAAAATATAGCGGGATTGTATTATGTATCAACTCTTCCCACTTACAGAAACAGAGGATATGGCCTAAAAATAACGCAGGCAGCAATGCAGTCAGCTAAAGAATCAGGTTTTACTGATATCATTTTGCAGGCAACACCAGTGGGCGCAAGAGTGTATAAAAGCGCAGGTTTTATGGAATACGGTCAGGCTGAAATTTATTCGTTAGACTCAAGTTTCAAAAATGAATAACCTAAAGGTCACTATAGGTGCATTGAAATTTGTAAGTCTTAGTGAGTCCCAAATTTCATAAGCACGGTGCGCTGAAATTTGTTGGACGATCTATCCAATCCTGATTTATCGGAATTGGGAACAATCCCGCTGAAAGCGGAGGCAATGACACTCGCTAAGAACGAGCTATGCGACGTTCGAAGCGTAAGTGGAATTATCCCCGCACAGCGGAGGGTATATTTCCCCGCCCCATAGGGTTCATAGCCGTGATAAATTGTAAAAAATGATTCGGAATAACCGTCTATAAAAAAGAAGATATAACCATTGCTAAAGAAAGCCCGATCAGGATAACAACTGTTATCCAGGCAAAGATGTTCATCAGACGACCGTTGACATAATTTCCCATAATCCGTTTATCATTAATCAAAATAAGCATGAAGATCAGAACAAAAGGCAGCAGAATTCCGTTGATTACCTGAGAATAAAACATTATCTTTATTAAAGGAACATTAGGCAGGAGAATAATTCCGGCACCAAGAAAAATCATTAAGGAATAAAGTCCATAGAACTGCGGCGCTTCAGTAAATTTACTATTCAGACTCGATTCCCAGCCAAAAGCTTCGCAAACGGTATAAGCGGTGGAAAGAGGTAGAATAGAAGCGGCGAAAAGCGATGCATTGAGCAAACCAAAGGCAAACAATATAGAAGCATAAGAACCAGCCAGCGGAGCCAATGCCAGGGCTGCATCCTTAGCCGTTTGAATTGTATATCCATTTTGGAATAAGGTAACCGCGCAGAGCATAATAATAAAAAATGCCACGACATTAACGGTGATTGAACCGAAAATTACATCCATCCGTGCATACTTATAACTTTCGGCCTTTAATCCCTTGTCCACAATGGACGACTGCAGATAAAACTGCATCCAGGGGGCGATAGTTGTCCCGATAATACCTATGGCCATTGTCAGCATGCCTAAATCGAAACTCAAGCTGGGGGTAATGGAAGCGACACCTATAGCCGGCCAGTCGGGATTAATCAGGAATCCCGATATAATATACGAAAGATAGAAGACACAGGCGAGCAAAAACGCTTTTTCCACCGATTTATAATTCCCCTTTACTATAAGCCACCAGACAAAGAAAGCGCCTGCCGGAACGGAAGCATACTTGCTGACACCAAATATCTCCATGCTGGCGGCAATACCGGCAAATTCACAAAGCGTATTTCCCAGATTTGCCAAAAGCAGAATTATCATCAGATAGAAAGTGATTTTTGCGCCAAACCGTTCTCTTATTAAATCAGAGAGACCTTTGCCGGAGACAACTCCCATTCGGGCGCATATTTCCTGGATAATAATCAGAGCCGCAGTAACAGGGATGAGAATCCAAATCAAACTTAAGCCGTAATGTGCACCGGCTAGAGAATATGTGGTTATACCGCCGGCATCGTTATCCACATTGGACGTAATAATTCCCGGACCGATAAGAGCGAAGAAAAGCCCCACCTTCAACAAACCGGCCTGCTGCAGTTTTTTCCAATGTGTCTTGAATTTTTCCATATTTATCTTACTAAAAAATTATTTTTTATTTGCCTAATTGAGGAGCCACAATTTCTAAAAGATTTTTAAAGATGATTGTGCCCTGCATTTTTTCATTTTCATCCACCACGGGGATTGCCGTAAACGCATATTTGGCAAATTGTTCGGCAATTGTATCGTCTTTATCATCAAGCTTTACCGAGATAACTCTGTCATCCATTATGTTTTCCAATTTCTGATCTTCTGTGGCCAAAATTAAATCTTTCAGACTGATAACGCCCAGCAGACGCTCATCCTCGTCAATAACATAAGCATAGTAAACCAGATCCACATCGGCAGCTTCCAAACGTATTTTTTCCAGGGCTTCCTTGACTGTGGTTGAGGGACTAAAACTCAGATAGGATGTAGTCATCATACCTCCCGCTTCCCGTTCGGGATGAGACAATAATTCTTTTACGTCATCAGCAAAATCTTTTTCCATTTCCTTTAAAATACCTTCTGCTTTGGCTTTAGGCAAATCGGCCAGAAGATCGGCGGCTTCCGACAAAGACATTCCTTCGATAATGTCCGAGGCCTTTTCCGAATTAAGCTCATTAATCAGACTAACCTGAACTTTAGGATCCGTTTCTTCCAGGGCTTCCGCTGCAGTTTCAATATCCAGTGCCTGAAATACGGCGGCACGCTGCTTGATATCAAGATCTTCGAGAATATCGGCAAGATCGGCCGGGTGAATCTGGCTTAACCTGTTCTGGGTAATATTCAAACGTAGGAGATCGGGAGAATTGAGAGGCTGCGTAAATTTCCAGGAAATGAACTGGTTGGTTAATTTATAATCGAAAAGACTTTGAAGAATAATGTCCAATATTTTAATTAAACCTACTCGACGGATCAGGCCACGGAAGCCGACATCCACATGCACAAGGTATAATGCAAGTTTTGTTTTTAAAAACTGGAGATCATTCACCCGTCTGATTTTGGCACCGTCAGTATCTACAACCTGTTTATCCAGTAGTGCATCTTTGAGTAGCAATTCTCCTTCTTTCAAATTAGGAGAAGAAAGTTCCTTAATTGATCCTAGAGAGACGGATATGGACATGTCCATATCCAGAACATCCTTCCAGGGCAGGAAAAGATGATTTTTATTTTGAATCGACCTTAAGATGATGCCCGTAACAATAGGATAAGGTTCGGTGAATTCAGCGGTCAGATCATAAACTCGGCCCATAACTTCGCCTTTATTGTCAACTATGTTTCTTCCCAGTATTTCACTTAAAAATAAAAAAATCTGAGGCTCACGGTTTTCCGCCATATCCCCCCCTCTAAATTGTTAAATTACATCAGTTATTATTTTCGAAAGAAAGTTATTTGTTCTGATGTTAAACCTTTTATTAATTTTTTAAGGTAATTCGATAACACCATATAACAAACAACTCAACAAATTTTAAATCGGGGTAACCGCTTTCTTTCTATAAGAATTATGAAGTTATATTATCGTTTGCCTGATGGTGTCATAACAAAAAAAACAGCTGTCATGAAGAAGTCGCTATACGGGCAGAAACCGCTTAATAAACTTTTTTAAAGAATTCGACCGTATTTATCTTCAAAGCGTTCTATATCATCTTCGCCACAGTATTCTCCTGCTTGAACTTCGATGATGATCAGATTATCATCTGAAGAATTTTGAACTTGATGTTTTATTTTTAGGGGAATATCAACTGAACTTCCTGCGCGTATAGATTTTTTCTTATTGCCAACGGTCGCAATTCCCAGACCTGCAACAACGAACCAGTGTTCGGAACGTAAGTGATGAAGTTGTAAACTAAGGCATCCGCCTGGATTAACAATAAATCTTTTTACTTTATAGCCGGGTGCTTCGGATAAAACTTCATAACTGCCCCAGGGTCGCTTAGTGATTTTATTCATTGTTCTTTCCTGAAAATTTATCGTTTTTCACTAACACAAATTAAAATTAATGAAAAGGTCTTTCCGGTCTCGCTTTAGGCACTGGATTATGGTAATCATAGAAGCATAGAAGCAAAAGATTACATAAGAGAACAATTATTTTTAATGGATATCAAGTATCGGGTCACCAGAAGCAGAAAAAGAAAAAAGACAATTTCTTTGCAAATCCTCAATGAGTCGGAAGTTCTTGTTTCGGCACCGTACTTTACTCCACCTAATGAAGTCCGTCGCTTTGTTCAGGAAAAACAAAACTGGATTAATAAAACCATACAAAAGCATAAAGAGGATTCGTTAAAAAATAAAGCTAAGGAATATAAAACGGGTGAACATTTTTTCTATCTGGGACAGTCCTATCCTCTGGAGGTATTTTCCGAACCTTTTGATAATGAGAGAGTTGTTTTCCGGAATAATCGTTTCTATCTCAACACGCAGAAAAACAAGAATTCATGGAAGTATTACTTTGTTTCCTGGTATAAGAAAAAGGCACATGATTTTATCCATGAGCGCGTTGATTTTTACAGCAGGATGCTTAAGTTGCGATATGGAACCCTCAAAATAACATCGGCACAAAGTCGCTGGGCGGCATGTTCTGAAGACAATAATCTTACTTTCAGCTACCGATTGATCATGGTCCCACAGGCTATTATTGATTATGTGATTGTGCATGAATTGTCTCATATCAGAGAAAAAAATCATTCGCCGAGATTCTGGAAACTGGTGGAAGCATTTATTCCTGAATACAAGACACATCGGCGCTGGCTTAAAGAAAACCATCACAAATTTATTCTCTGATCCGGCTTAAAGAAAGGATTAAAATAAAATATATGGAAATATTCGAAACTCTATAAATGTCTGAATATGGAAAAAGATATGGGCAATAAAAATTTACGCCGTACGAAAAGTTCTTATGGTCTGGAATTTCTGCTCAAGAAATATCATGTTAAAATAAAACGACGCAGGAATTCTAGTTAATGAATAAACTAATTAACATAACATTATTTTATGTTTTGATCAGAATAATTGATTTGCCGGTAACCTACAGTTTGACAGATTTTTCTGGAGAAAAAAGAGTTCCCCGTGATTTTATTCCGTAGGTAGAAACGGATTAGCTGATGTATTACCAATTGTTATGACTCAAGATTCGGTGATTACGTTTCTTGTTGTGATGATGCTCTTAATTTCTGCACCGTAACAATCACCGTGTTAAAAAAAGAGATGAATAAACGAAATTGTTTTATGCCACAATTGTTATGACACTTCTAATTCCTTACCTTGGTGTAATTGCTGCTTATAGCTTCATCAAATGGCTTGGAATACAGGTATTTATCTCAACATTTCATTATTAATAACTGACTTCTCTCACAACCGGACGATAAAGG
This sequence comes from Syntrophaceae bacterium, assembly GCA_016927935.1. Taxonomy (GTDB): domain Bacteria; phylum Desulfobacterota; class Syntrophia; order Syntrophales; family Smithellaceae; genus Smithella. Next base: position 15,734 of record JAFGLS010000061.1, on the reverse strand, counting down.
AAGAGATTGCGGCGGATAAAACTTGTTCTGTTTTGAGGATCTTCCGCTGAATTACAGACGTAAGTCACAACAAGATTTCTGTTGCGGGAAAATTCAATATGTTCTTTTCCGGCGTAACAAAAATTGTTCTTGTCATATAAAGCGCTTTCAGGATTAACCTCCGGAATCGGCGCCTCTAAAATTTTGGGTTCAGTCCAAGGACCTTCAGGTCTATCGGCGGTCTGATACAAAAACTTATTGCCTTTGTTTTCTACCGTTAAATAAACAGCAATCCATTTTTTTTCGGTGGAATGATGCCTTACGCTTAATTCGGAAGCGCAGGCATTGAGAACAACCTTAACCGTCCCGGGATTCAGTTTGTTTTGCCATGTTCCATCTTTAGTGAAATATTCAATGGCTTCTAATGGATTATCAATTTTACTTACGGGAATACGGGCGAGAATATTTCCTAAAATATTTTCATTTTCTTTAAAAGAAACATAGAACGGATAGAAATAGACATAATTTTTATGAACAACTGAAGTTGTTGCGAAAGCCCTAATATCCTGCGGAATTGCCGGCGTTAAATCAATGTAATCCAGATTCCATTTGTATGGATCGACCATGGCGAAGTCTTTAATCCTGGCAAATTTATGTCCCGTAATCTTAAAATTGAAAAGCTCTCCCTCCGTATTTGTCGGGGTTACCGCTATTAAAGGAATATACAGCACGTCATTAGCCATAAAAGGATCCTGCGGCCAGAGCCATTCGTTTTCACCAAATGATGACACGAATTTTCCGTTTTTCTTTTTAAGATAATATTTGATTTTAAATTCATTATTTGTGGAGCAGGTGGAAATTGCCAGAGTTGTTCCCGCTACAAAGTCCATATCAATGCGGTCTTTTTTTCCTTCATTGGAGGCAACAAATGTATCTCCAAACAGCCACAGTGTGCGTTGCTGATCAAGCTTGATGGAATAGGCGCCATCTCCCCCATACCAACCATCCTTATCGGGGAAAACGGGAAGGCATTGGCCTGGCAAAATTTCAGCCGTGTATTTTTCAGTTAGGAAGGATGAACACGAAAAAAGAGAAAAACTTAGCAGAAATAAGATAAGCAAAAGCAATTTTTTCGTTATGTCCAATGAATTACTATTTTTTTTCAAATTAATTGATTGATAACTCATAAAAATTATATCCAATGGTCAGCAAGAATCTTTATACCGATTGAAATTAAAACGATGCCGCCAAATATCTCCACTTTTTTGCCGAAGATTTTTGCCAATACCTTGCCGAAAGTCATACCCGTGACTGTCATCAAAAAACAAACCAAACCAATGATTATTGCGGGAAAAATAACGGGCACTTTTAATATAGAAAAGCTAAATCCAACAGCGAGTGCATCGATGCTTGTGGCGATGGAAAGCAGCAGGAGCGGCCATCCGCGCGTCTGATCTGCTTTTGTCTCCTCTTTTTCTTTTTTAAATCCTTCCCAGATCATCTTGCCGCCGACATAAGCCAGAAGGGCAAAAGCTACCCAGTGATCATAACGGGCAATCATATCAACTACCGTCAAACCGGCATACCAACCGATAATGGGCATGAAAAACTGAAATAATCCGAAGGCCGCTGCCAGTCGAAGAACAGGAGGCCATGATTTTTTATCATTGGCGGCACCGATGCCAATAGCTACGGAAAAAGCATCAACTCCTAATCCAACAGCCAAAATAAAAACAGTTACGAAACTCATATTAAATCATGATGCTCACTTTTACTTTTTAGATGAGAATAAATTTTTTTCGCAAGAGACGTACCAAATCCGGGTACTTTCTGCAGTTCACCAAGAGATGCTTCCTTAATCCTTTTGACCGAACCAAAGTGTTTTAGCAATATTTTCCTCCTTGTTGGGCCAACATCAGCAATATCATCAAGGATAGAACTCATATAATCATTCTGCTTTAACTGGTGATGATAGCTCAAGGCGAAGCGATGTGCCTCATCACGCAACTGCTGAAGCAAACGCAGAGCCTGCGGCCAGGCGGATAAATAGATAGCATCCTTACGCCCCGGCAGGTAAACGCGGTCTTCCGATTTTCCTGCTTTCTTTTTTATTCTGTTTCTGACGGATATTATGTTTCGTTCTTCCTTTGCCAGACCGATTACATCTGTTTTTATTTTTAGATCCTTAAGTACCGAAAGAGCAATGTTGAGATGTCCTTTCCCGCCGTCCACAACAACAAGGTCGGGCGGGTTTCCTTCCACTGTGAAGCGGCGCGAAAGCATCTCGTACATCATTGCATAATCATCCGGTTCTTCCATTGTCTTTATCCGAAAGCGCCGATAGTTGTTTTTATCCGGCTCACCATCCTGAAAAGTAACCATTGAACCCACGGCATGCTTTCCACCGATATTGGAGATGTCATAGCACTCCATTCGCCGCGGCAATTTTGTCAGCAATAATTTCTCCTGAAGAATTTGCAAAGCGGTGGATTTCTGTTCTTCCTTTTTGTTTGCCGCTTCCCAGAGACTGCGGGCATTGGCATTAGCCATATCCAGCAGAGCATTCTTTGTTCCTGTAGAGGGCACTGTCAAAGCGATCTTTTCTTTTTTCTTTTCTGTCATCCACTCGATAATTACTTCTTCATCGGTCAAATGACAGGGAATAATGATTTCGTCCGGTATAATCACTTTGTTATCATAATACTGAGTCAGGCAGGAGGAAACGATTTCGGAAATATCCGCTCTGATTTTAAGCGGTATGAATGATTTACTTCCCAGAAGTTTTCCCCCTCGCACAAAAAAGATACATAGCTGACATTTATCATCCTGTGTGTATAAACCGACCACATCTTGATCTGTTGTATCGCCCCAATCGACATTTTGTTTTTCCAGCACATGCTCCAGTGCCTCGATGCGGTCACGCAAAAGTGCCGCTTCTTCATAATTAAGATCATTTGATGCCTCATCCATTTGTCTCTTCAGTTCAGAAATCAATTTGCGGCTGCGACCCTGCAAAAATGATACGGCACCTTGGACCAGTTTCCGGTATGTTTCCTCATTTATTAAGCCTTTACAGGGAGCAAAACATCGTCCGATTTGATGTTCCAGACATGGCCTTGAACGCAGCTGGAAATTCCGGTTGCGGCAAGAGCGCAGCGGAAATATCTGCTGAACAAAGTGCAGAGTTTCTTTTGCCGCCATTCCCGAAGGATAAGGCCCGAAATAAAGCGCATCATCATTTAATCGTTTACGCACCAGTTGCAGGCGAGGGAATTTTTCCGCAGGGTCTAGAGATAGATGATAATAGGTTTTGTCGTCGCGCAGAGTTACATTGTAGCGGGGATGGTAACGCTTGATTAAGTTGTTTTCTAAAATCAGAGCCTCTTTTTGAGTGGCGGTGACCATGAATTCAATGTCATGTACCCGAGCCATCAGAAACGGTGCCATCGGTCGGGTATCCCTACCGGTGAAATAGGAAGCGACCCTGCTCTTTAAATCATTGGCCTTACCGACGTAAATAACCTTTTGCGTCGCATCTTTCATCAGATAGACGCCAGAACTCTTCGGAAAAGAAGCGACTTTATCTTTTAGGACATTAATTTCTCTCATAAATTAAGTTCAAATCTTTCCGTCAAAGGCAAAACTCATGTTTTGGCTACGGTACTTTATATATTATTTGATTAGTTTCCAGATAATAAAAAATGCGCTGCCGCCGATTCCAAATGTGGTAATTAAAAATATTACAGTGCTGATTGCACTGAAAGGACCTCCTATCTTTTTATTTATATTGGGCTTTATTGACAGAAATATAAATAGAGTCGGATCACTTACTGCCCCGGCGCAGGCAAGAATAATTAAAGGCAGCGGTAAATTTACGCCAATGAAAAAGAAAGAAAAAAGAATGAGAGCCATCATCACGTAATCAATATGGGCCTTAACGAGATTTTTATCATCACGGATCAATCTTTCAAACATTTTCAGTGACAAATATTTTCGCGCTATTATTAGCCAGCCGATAGCTATGGAAATAATAATTAGCACGCATCCGGATATTAAAAGTAAATTCATTTTGTTACTCCCCCCGTAAGAATTAACAGAATTATTATAACATTATTTTTTTGTCCTTTTTGCAATCGTTTCCATTAAGCGATCACAAATGGCTGCAGCAATCATTTTGTTGGACACGGCGTTTACGTGTATATAATCTGTAAAAACAGCATCAGTTGAATCAGCGAATATTCCGCTGAAATCATGGAATGAAAAAGGGAACTTTTTTTGTTCTTGTCGGATATTCCGGAGGATTCTTGATCGGACATCATTAGTATAAGGTCGAACGAGATCTGCCTCTACTTTCGGCCATCCTTTCAATATATTCTTTTCCGTATTAGAGACGGTAATGCGTTTATAAAATATTAAGGGCTGAAAGAAAGCAACATATTCGACATTGTAAGCTTTGCATATCTGTCCGGCCTTGGCGAGATTACTCGCATAAATTTTTGCAATTTTCTCCGCCCATAAATTCGTTCCATAATCTGCATTTAATCTTAATAAAGAAAAGTTGCCAAACTTTTCCAGGAAATAGCTGCGGAATAAGTGCCGCATCATCTCGCTACCATAGGCTATAAGTAAAGGCAGGGGGTATTCCCGGATATCAGTGAACAGAACATTATTTTCATAAGCCAGGAAATTAAAAGGATAGCCGGGACGGGGATCATAGAGTAGGGGGCTCATAATATCATTGCCGCCATTGTAGATAACTATTATATCCGGCTCGGAATCAAGCACGTGAAAAACCAGGTGAGCAACTTCCTGACTTGAGTTTTGTGCGATAACCCCGTAGTTGAAAACATGAACACCCTTGAAACCACGTTTTTTAATCTCTTGTTCAACATACACAGGTAACGGCGGTTTTCCATAGGCCACCGCAGAACCACCGATCACAAAAATTCTCAATTCACCCCCTGTCTTTGGTGATTCCTTTTTACCGTAGTCAAATTTGCTGAACATGGTATAGGGAGTTGCTCTCCCAACAGATATTACATCTTGGAAAGAATTAAGTTTAGTATAGAAACAGCGAAAAAATATTTCCAAAACGACAAATGCTCCCGATAGAAAAAGAAAAATGACACAAAACCATTTGATTTTTTTGGACATAGTTATTCCTTTTTTTCGTGTTTTTTTACTGAGTTTCTTTACTAAATGTGTCTGTCATAAATGTGACAAAAAAAATCATTTATATTCACGTTCAAACCATTTAAGAAATTCTTGGGCAATAAGCATGTTTCCTGCTTCATTAAAATGAATATCTCCAGGAATATAGTACAAATCAATCACTTTATTCGGTTCAGCACTCATAAAATATGCGAAAAAATTGATGAATCTTATCTTATGTTCATTGGCGAATTCCTTCCATAACAGCATATGCCTGTTTTCGACAATATTTTCTTTTAATTGCTCGGGCCAAGGATACACTGCAATAATCACATCAACGTTATTTGCCTTACATAAATTCACGAGCTTATTCATATAAAGTTTTGCTAGCATGGAGCCATCAAACCCCCATTTTTTAAAATTGCTGTCTACATACCAGTAAGCTTTTTCCCTGAACATGTCATTTTCATTTTTCCAAATTCCGCATATTAGTTCTTGCTTGCCAATTGTTTTATCATCAAATACACCTAACCATTTGTTTGCTCTGTCTTCGAAAGGTATGCCGGAGTTATTTGATAAAATTCTATCTAGAATATTTCCGATGACCGAATATTTTATCATGTAAAGTTTAAGATAGAAGTCAATACCTTTTCCTGTGTCATGATTTTCAGGTATGTAATTTTTATAAAATATTTCATCCTGTATGTCTGATATATCCACGAAGACAATAACCGTTTCACATTTAAGCTTCAGTTTTTCCAAAAGATATTGCGTTTTTAGAAAATATAATTTTGGACTATAAGACATAACACTGGCATTGAGAACTTCAATATTCTTCTTTTGTAGCACTTTGCTAATAATTCCTGAATATGTTTTTTCATAAGGTCCAATTCCTTCAGTAAAGGAATCCCCCATTAATATGATCCGTTTCTTGTCCGATACAAACGGGATTTTTCTGTTAGAAAAGTCTCTGAATCCAAGAGAATTTGTAATTATGGGGTACACTCCAGCCCATTCCCAAAGGGTATTAACATTTTTTTCAAGCGAGTGATGAAAATAAGAATTCTTACACCTCAAACCTCTGACAAAATATTGACTATCATGAGCAAGCTGCTGCCAGAATATTTTTGCCATAAGGAAGTCAAGTAACAAAAAAACAACAATAATATAAAAGATATAAAAGGTTTTGGGATTTTTACTTTTAATGTTTTTAAACATAAATATTTTAACTGTTGTGTCTACAGCTTATGTAGTCAGCATTTCGATGAAAGCGTTTTTATTGCTCGCCTTTATTCAACAAACTGTGATATATAGTGTTTGAAAAGTTTTTTAATTTCAAGATTTTTTTCCATATTGTAAAGCCGCTCCATTATTCCTCTTACTCCATATTTGGATCTTACCAGCGATTCTCCCTGTTCTTTATACAGAGCAACAGCAGTCTGGGAAACTGCGGAGCAGATAGCGTCTATAAACCTCTGCCGGAACCTAAATCCTGCCCCACTCTTTGTGGGATAAATAAAAGACCTCAAAAATATTATGGTAGAATTTATTGTTGCCCTGATTGGAGAACCGACTTTTTTCGATATTTCGTAAACCATTGACGCGATAACCAGTGGGCTATTGTAAAGGGAATCCGAAGGAATTTTGTTTGTTTCGGCAAGGTCGGCGATGGACAATGATAGAAAATAATCCATCGAGCCTTTTTTCCCATATAAAAACAGGTTGTTTTTCTGACTTTCATTAAAAAACACCGAACCAGGGAGATCTACTATTGTGCTCGGCTGTGCTCCTATTCTGTTTTTTATACAGAATTTTGTTATATCAACACCTGTATTGTCAGTTGTTGATCTATAGTAGTCATAGGGCAGGCCCAAAATAAAAGAACCGTGAATGGATATGCCGTGTGCGTGTATCTTCTTGATTTTAGACGCGTAATATTTTTCCACAGACATACCACTTTTTTCGATATCTCTAACAATGTGTTTGTTGATATGCTTTAAATTGCGCATATCCAGAGATTCAAAACCTATAAAGAAATGAGTGCCGCCGGATGCCCTTATCAGTTTAAGAAGTTCTTCATCATCAGCGACTTCAACAGATATCTGCACCGCATAATTAATGTGCAGTTTGCTTTCTATGATTTTCTTTAAAAAAGAAATAAGTTCCTTTTTGTTGGAAAAAAGATTGTCTGGTGTAAAAAAATAGTAGCGGTTTTTAAAATTAACAATCTCCTTTTGATATGAAAGCAGCTCTTCCACAAAATCATGGGGGTCTCGAAATTGAATTGCTTTGTGCTTTTTCGGAAGGGTTGAGATTGAACAAAACTTGCAGGAGAATACACAACCGGTGAATGGAGCAACCGGATTGATTCGAAAATCCTTCAGAGAGGTATATTTTATAATCGGCAGTCTGTTTAACAGATTTATTTTCAGCGGTTCCAAAGGTTCAAGGTTTTGAAAATCTCCCCAGACACCATTTTCAATCAATTTTTCCCCGGAATACTCGCTTTTGAGGGAGTTGTTTTTCAGATCCTGCAAAATAGATGTAATAACAATTGAATCCCCCGCCCCTTTCACTATGGAAAAAAGTTCCGGATGAGGCAGGTATTTTTTAATAAATGTATCCACATCTTCGGACATAGTGGAAACATGAATTCCGCCGATAATGACTGGTATTTTAGCATAGTTTAAAACGATGGCAGTAGCAGCGGCAGCAGGGAAAGTGGAACTCATGGCGGAAATAAAAACGGCCTGCGGCAGATTCTTCTTCTCTTTTATTACTTGAGAAAAGTATTTGCGCTTGCCGTCCACCATTACGATTGTATGATCTTTAGCCAATCTCGCCAGTTGATTTTGAATATATATGCCTGCGTACATTTCAATAGCCAGAGCATCAACCATTGTTGCGCGCTGCTTTTCCGTCTGAAAATCTATAAACTTAAGAAAATTTTCAGCCGTCATTTGATGAGCGTCCTGACCTGTGAGATATGAAATAACGTCAATAGGATTAATAGAATTTGCCGACATTAAATCCATTAATTGATAGGTAATCGGATTATATACAATAAAATAATCTCCGGGCATTATTCACCAATCCTCTAAAAAATAATGGAAATAGGAAATTCATTTAATGTTATTGATTTTCAACGATTTAACGCATAGCACACAGCCATTTAATCAGGCAAGCATAAAGCGGAGATATAGTTATCCATTGCTTTTTGCCAGCAATATTAGATTTTTTTTGTCGTGTTTTTACCGTTTATATATTTGTCAAAAAAATACGAAAGGCCGAGATTAGGAAAATTGAAAAAAAGTCCTGAAAAAACCCAACACTGCTTATTTTAAAAGGTATTTTCCATTAAATATCAATGATTTAAGCTAATCATGTATTTCTGCAAATTATAGAAAAAAATCCTTGATTTTAAATTATAATTGAAACATAATTGGTCTAGTGGTACTACCAATTTAGTGACAATAATTTGGCTGGAAGGAAAGAGGTTTTACTTAAAAAGCAAACTTCCGCAAAAGCAAATTATTAAAGAAATTAGCCATAGATTTATGGAAGGTTGGGGATGAAGGTAAGGAATAAAAGTGCAGGCAGAAATAATTCCCATTGAAAAAATGAAGGCTCCTGAGCAAATCTCCGAAATGCTGCTGAAATACATTTTGGGCGGCAGGGTAGGTCCCGGTGAAAAATTACCTGCAGAAAGGAGCCTGGCAACGCAACTTAAAGTGACACGGGCAACTCTGCGCGAAGCACTGAAAAAACTTGAACAGTTAAAATTAATTGTCATTCATCAGGGTAAGGGAATTATTGTAGAGGATATTCACAAGGCCTCCATAGATCTGATATTTTCTTTACTGGTAATAAACGGAGAAATTGATCAAAAAATTCTGGGAAATATTTTGGAGGCAAGGGAACTCTTCGGAACTGACGTGGCAAAACTGGCCGCGAGACGCGCTGATAAAAAAGACATCGAGCAAATGAAAATACTCATGGAGGAACTGGTCAGCACAACCGATACGGGTAAATTACAACAGTTAGATTTTGAATTTTTCAGGCAACTCGCCTTAGCTAGCAAGAACATGGTTTATATTCTTTTAATGAACACTATTAAAACCATTCATGAGAAACACTTAAATCTGTTTTTGCCTTTATCTGCGAATTTGGATACAACCCTACAACAGGAGATATTACAAGCCGTAATAAATGGCGATGAGGAAATAGCGGCGGAGAAAGCCCGAACCTTTCTACAGGCCGGTAAGGAGTTACTTAAATTTTTAAAGTCTGATTAGTAAGTTAGAAATTATTTTCTGCGCTTTTCTACCCCGCAAGGGGGTACTGAAAAGAGTGGCAGAAAATAATTTTGTTAACGCATTAGTAAGTTGAATTTGCTTTCCGTAGAAAGCAAATTCATTAACGCACTTATCCCGCATGGACGGGGCTTATCCCATTTATTGGGATTAATGAAAGAGGAATAAAAAATGCAGATCGCCAGAAAACTTGATGATTACCCGATGGAAAATACTGAAAAGCTGAATGTTTTGAAAATACAGCGCACCTGTGTTCATGATGGTCCCGGTATCCGCACAACGATTTTCTTTCAAGGCTGCAATCTGAGATGTTTGTGGTGCCAGAATCCCGAAGCGCTGTCTTTTAAATCAATCTCGGCTCCGGACAATGATTATTCGATTGCCAGTGTAATGGAAGTTGTCCTGCGGGATAAAGATTATTATTCCAAAACCGGCGGAGGCGTGACACTCAGCGGCGGCGAGCCTCTTTTACAGGAATCGGAAACTTTGCTGCATCTTTTGAAATTATTGAAGGACGAAAAGATTCACGTCGCCGTGGAAACTTCTCTGCACGCACCGTGGGAAAATATAAGCAAAACTATGCCGTATATAGATTTATTTTTAGTTGATCTGAAGGTTGTTGGTGATGAAGACCTCCACAAGAAATATACGAAACAGGATAGCCAGTTAATTTGCAGCAATATCAAAAAGCTGATTGGTTCAAATGCCACAATAAAATTCCGCATGTTGATGGTTCCGGGTTACAACGATGGAGAAAAACGCGTAAAAGCAACCGCTGATTTTTTAAAATCAATAAATTACAAATCAATTGAATTGCTGAAATACCACAACATGTATGAGGATAAAGCGAAACGCCTTGGTTTGGTGCGGGAATCGTTGAATATAAACCCGGAGCAGAGCCTTGCCTCAGTCAAGAAATCTGTTGAATTGTTTAAATCACTGGATATTGATGCCGGATGTTATGATCTGGATGCGTCTCGTCAGCAAGCTGTATTTACCGATCGTGTACACTCCATTCAAAAAGATATAAAGGAAAGTGATTATCACCTTTGCTTTGAGGCATCAAAGCTGAAAACGGAATACTACAGAAAAAATGGCTTCAAAAAACCTACTCATATTCACCGGGCGGAACGTCTTGCATACGTGCTGAAAAACAAGAAGATCATCATCTACCCCCGAGAACTGCTTGTCGGTAATTTCACCTCCAAGAGAATCGGCGGTCAGGTATGGGAAGAACATTATGGTCTTTTGTTTGCTTCCATTCTCCATCAAATTCATCGTCAGACGCCGGTTCCTTTCAAGTGCTCATGGAAAGACAGGCTTCATTTCTATTTCAGAATATTTCCCTTCTGGCGAAGACACAGCCTTTTGACAAAAGTATACAAGAAACTTTCGGATTTAAGGTTAGCTGTTTCACGGTTAAGTGAAATAAATGTGGGATTTAACAATAACATAGCGGCAATAGCGCATTTTATCGTTAATTTTGAGAGGGTACTTACTCTTGGCACAAGCGGTATAATAAAAGAAATTGAAGTAATGCAAAAAGAAAACCCACAAAACAATCAGGATTTATATAAAGGAGCTATTATCGCCCTCCAGGCACTGGAGATTTTCGCGGAAAAGTATGCGGATGCTCTGTCGGAATTAAGCAAAAAAGAAGCAGACCCGGCACGCTGCCAAGAACTGAAGGATTTGGTTCAGATTTGCCGGCATGTTCCCAAATATCCGGCCCGTACTTACCATGAAGCGCTCCAATCCATGGTGTTTTTGCAGATCGCACTCTGCATTGAATCTTATGAAAATGCTGTATCTTTCGGACGACTCGACCAGGTATTGTATCCATATTATAAAAGGGACAAAGAAGCAGGAATTATTACGTACGACAAAGCGAAAGAACTGCTGGCATTGTTCATTCTCAAAATGGACGAATGTGTTCTGGTCAATGACGGAGACACCTATTTTGCCATTGGCAGGCTCTTCGAAACGCAGTCAACAGACCAGGCTTTGACATTCGGCGGTGTCGGCAAAGACGGCAATGACGCCACCAATGATTTGACATACATGTTATTGGATATTTGCGAACTACGGTTCCTTGCTGTGGATATGGCGGCGAGAATTCATGAGGGAAGTCCTGAAAAATATCTGAATAGAATAGCAGAGGTGTATATCAACGGATCTCCGCAGCCAAAGTTATATAATGATAATCTTTATATTAATACATTACTGAAGCATTATGATACCACTGTTGAAAACGCAAGAAACTACTCCATAGTGGGATGTGTTGAACCCGTTGCTTCCGATGATCATTTCGGCAATACCGACTGCGCAAATATGAATGTTGTCTTGCCGTTGCTTCAGGCTCTCAAAGGTGAAAAAGATGATTTATGGAATTATGGTTTTTCCGATCAAATGGAGAAAATGACCACCAAATTTATTGAATATAACTTTCGCGGCGGCAACAGATTTTCCAAATTTATAGCCGACAAGTACAGCAAAGCCCGGGATTCCTACAAGAAGAAAAGAACTTCTCCGCCCAATCCGCCGGCGAATATGGATGAACTGCTCGAACGCTATCAAAAACGTCTGAATTATCTGGCATGTTCTGTGTTGGCCGATCATCAGAAAATTGAAAAGGAAATTTGCAAGAATTTTACAACGCCTTTGGCTTCTTCAATTTCCAGAGGGTGTATTGAAAGTGGAAAAGACGTCAACGAAGGCGGATGCCAGTTTAACAGCAGCGGCATTCAGGCAGTGGGGATTACGGACGCCGCTGATTCACTGCACGCGATTAATGAAGTGGTCTTTAAGAAAAAAATGTATTCGATTACAGATGTCATCAATGCCATAAATAACGACTTTGAAGGGGAACATTATCAGCAAATTCGGGAGGCACTCCTTGCCGTTCCAAAATTTGGACATGATGAATCCCTTGAAGCGGTTAAATGGGTAAATAAAACATTAGAGATTTATTGCAATGCTCTTAAACAAGTTCCGAACTCCCCTCGGGGTGGTATATACACCGCAGGTTATTACGCCTTGAACGTGAGCGATATTTACGGAAAGAAAACGCCATCATTGCCTTCCGGCAGACTCAAGAGTGTGCCTCTGGCCAACAGTGTCACTCCTCATTATGGAATGCAGATATCGGATTTGTTGTCATCGCTCAATTCCATAGCTGGCGTCGATTTTGAAAGATATGCTCCCAACGGCACAACGGTTACCTTTACAGTTGACTCAGCTCTGTTTCAGGGACAGGACGGTGTTAGAAATCTCTCCGGCATATTCAGCACGTATTTCAAGAAGGGCGGCATGCAATTTCAGCCGAACATTATCAACAGAGAAATGTTACTGGATGCGTACAACCATCCAGAAAAATATCCCTATCTGCTTGTGCGAGTTGCCGGATACTGTGCGTACTTCAATAACCTTTCCGACGATTTGAAGAAAGTTATCATCAATAGAACCTGTTATTCATGATTTTTATCTCTTAAAAGTGAAATGAAAATTTATAAAAGCCGGCTAAAGATTTACCCCGGTATTTATATATACTCGTTGGTCATAAATTATCAGCACTAAATTATTAAATATGTTTAATTATTTAGCAGGAGATTATTCTCCCTTTCAAATTTTGTTACTAGTTGTTATAATAAATTTATATTTAAAAAGACAAACAGTATTCAATTATGAGAATCATTTATGTAGCCGACGTTCACGGCGCTTTTGACCGTGTTAAAATTTTGTTGTCCGAAACAGTGGCTGATGTCTATATAATTGCCGGTGATCTTGTTGATATTCCTTTCTATAACATGAGTACCGCCATCAATTACCATGAACTCCAAGCCTATTTTCACGGCTTGCGTGTCAGAATGCAAAAAGAAAATATGATCATAGAAGATTTTGTGGATGATTTGCTTGATTCACCTAAAATTTCTGAGGAAATTGAAGAAAGGGGTACAAAATATCAGCGGTATACAATTCGTGCCCGCCGGGTGCTTCAGCAAAAATACAAGGTTTTGGAAAATTTCCTGTCCATGAAAAAAAAGTCTCTGATATTTGCCCTGCCCGGCAACTATGACATGGATTTGAAATTTACATCGCTCCATGAACGTGACTTGCACCTGCACTGGCATGATATGCGCGGATTAAGGGTTGCCGGCTATGGCGGAGCCAACATCTGGACGCCGGGTGTTCCCGAGCGCTACGTAGTACCTTATGGGGGAAGCGCAAGCGCTGAAAGCGGCCGCAATGAAATGTATAATTTCTTCAAAGCAGTCAAACCCGACATAATTGTAAGCCATCAGCCGGCTCATGGCATTCATGATCGGATAACCCAATTCGGAACATCCGGCTCGACGGCGCTTCGTTATTACTGTGATAACAATCCAGTCCTTCTATGTCTGACCGGTCATGTCCATATGGATTGGGGATTTCATGTCAGCGAGGACACCATTTTTCTCAATCCATCTAATTTCGGAGAAGTAACAACCCTGACAGGCGGTGTTGCCGAAGGCGGCTTTTTCTATGCCATTGAAATGGAAAACAGAAATATTTCCAAAATCATCTTCAAAAAGCTTGTGGAAAACCGTATTCATGACATTGCCGATTACTATCCTCAGAATGACGGACATTGGCAGGAAACAGTTGTCGATACCGAACGCTACAGAGCCCTCAAGCAGGGCGAAAACTTTGATTCAAAAACCGACAAATACTCTCACATTCCGGAGGTAATACTCTATAATGATATTAAACAGTTTTACCGCATGTTTCAAACAGAGGAGACGGAAGAACGTCTCAATAAACTCGAGCAGGTTGTTCTTCTAATCGAAAAAGGGATTTATGATGATATAGCAATGGATGTTATGGGTTCCACGAATATGGGGCTTTGTGAAAACACTTCCGATATCGACTTTGTTATCTATGTCCGGTGTGATCCTGCATTTGAAGGAGATATCAACGCCTGTTCGCAATATAAAGATGCCGAGATGATTATTAAGACGATTTTAAGTCCTACATATGCTTTCCAGATTTTAGATACACTTGATCTCAATGTTGTGGAGAAAGCCATCAGGGAAAAAAATTATGAGGATGAGATGATGATGCGCTTTGTCGCTTACCGATCCATATGCCGTCCCATCAATTATCGCTTCATTGCCCCGGTGGAAGATTTATTAAATCAGGATATAGAGTTCAGGACAGAGGTGGAGGGAAGCATTCGCTCCTATTTCCAGATATTCATTAATACATCGCAACATACCCGTTCATTTAAAAAATATGAAAGCCGAATCAAGGATATCGGTATCAAGATTCCCGAAACTGTCCGTCTGAAAATCAAAGAGTATTTTAAACAGAATATCGACAAGAATTTCTGAACTAATCCATTTTTAGTAAGAATCTCCTGGCTTGTTTGCTCAATTCATTTGTAATAATTTTTAAAGCAATTCTGTTTTATCAGTGGCATAATCCCTGACTGTTTATCCATTCTAACAATTTGCATTCTCCCAAATCACATGCTTTTCGTGCATCACGGCATCCAAGTGTATTGTTTCCTTGAAAAAAATAAAGACTTCCCCTGTTTAAATAACACTCGGTAAGATTAGGATTCAAACGTATGGCTTCGTTATAGTTCCTGATGGCCTGTTGATATTGATGAAGCCTGATATGAATAGTTCCCATGTTGTTGTATGCTTTAGCAAAATTCTTTTTCAGATTAACGGCCTTATTCAAGTCTTCGAGAGCAAGATTGTATTGACCTAATTTAGTATAGGCAGTCCCCCTGTTGTAATAGGCATCGGCATAATCGGGTTCCAGACGAATAGCTTTATTGTAGTCCGCTATGGCAAGCTTATACCGGCCAAGATCACTGTAAGCATTGCCGCGATTAACGTAGGTTTGGGCATTGGCAGAATTTTGGTTTGAGTTGATTACTTCGTTATAATGATTAACAGCCTCTTGAGCAGGTTGTTGCTTACCCAGTTTTAAGTAGGTAAATTCCCTGTTTTTATAGGCATTAGTATAATCCGGTTTTAGGCGAATTGCCTCGTTGAAGTCTTTGATGGCCAGTTGATACCGGCCAAGTTCGTCATAGGCGAGCCCCCTGTTATTGTAGGCTATATCGTAAGTCGGGGATAGGCGAATAGCTTCATTGTAGTCTTCTATAGCATGCTGATATTGGCCGAGTTTGTAGTAAGTAACCCCACGATTGTTATGCGCCAGAGAGTTATCATTTGTTACAAGCAAAGTGTGGCTTAAAAGAGTGATGCTGTCTTTCCAAATACCGCACTGCTTATATGT
>JAFGLS010000060.1 GCA_016927935.1 Syntrophaceae bacterium | reverse complement strand
TAACTTCATGATAAATCCTCCTGTCTATTCTGGTTTTATTCCTTACCCGAATTAAAACCATTTACACAGTTAGATTTACACTCCCTAATTCAACCTTTAGTCGGTAATCAATAGGATTATATATTTTTATCTTTTAAAAATAAAAAATAGTGATATAAATATCTAATCCATCTTTTTTAAACAGGTCCTAATGTTGACTGCTAACTGTAGCAGGGGGTTCATAAATGGGAAAAAAAGAAAAATATCAAATTAGTTCATCTGTCAAAGATGGAATTCTGGAAATGGTTTTGACAGGTGAATTAGCAGAGAGGGATATTGGAGATCTGCAGGATGAAGTAATAGGTATTATTTTGGCAAGTAATGTTAAATTTTTCTTAGTGGATGTTTGTGCAATTAAAGGACGTTTTGGATACTTTGAAGCGTTCAAGCGTGTCCGAAGTTATCCTCCGGAAGTATTGGGGGTAAAAACCGCCATTGTAGACATTCCGGAGAATGACGCATACGAACATTTTCATGAAATTACGGCACAAAATGCCGGTTTATCATACAAATGTTTTACCGACATAGATGCTGCAAGAGCTTGGCTGAAAAGCAAATAAATTGAAGAGGAATGAATATGGAAATGGAAGAAAGAAGAAGAGCGAAAAGACTGGAAGAATTTAATGAAGTATCTGTATATGTAATTCCACCTGAAAGTAAGATCTCTTATAATTACAGTGAGAATATTTCCATGTTAGGAACTAAAATTCGTGGTGAAATTTATTTACCGGTTGATGCTCTTGTCAAGATAGATTTCAGGCTAAAAACTCTTGAGAAACAGATAACCGCGCTGGGAAAAGTAAGATGGATAAAAATCATTATTGAGGATAAATATTATGAGGCGGGGGTTGAGTTCGTAGATACGCCCAATAAAGCTACCCAGATAATTCACGATTACATCTCTTGGAAACAGAAAGATAAAAGTCTTAATCCATTTTTGATTCTTGCAAAAATTAACGAACCAAAATCTGAATAGACAAATCAAAATTGAGCAGCCCATCTTATTAACCGGTATTACCCATAGACAGAGGATTATTTTTGTGTTAGTGACCTTCATATTTTGAGGTTTAATCAGTGAAAATAAAAAGAATAGGCATTACCGCCAACGTCGAAAAAGAAAAAATTGCCGAGCATGTGGGCTCATTGAAAAAATGGCTGGAAGAGAAGAGTATAGAAGTGTTTCTGGAAAAGGAAATAGCCAGAAAAATTGCACAGGAGGGTGGATTTAAATGGAATGAACTGGCGCAAAACTCAGATATGGTTGTTGCTCTTGGCGGCGACGGCACAATATTGCGCACGGCACGTCATCTAGCCGGCTACAGAGTTCCCATTTTGGGAATTAATATGGGCAGTTTTGGTTATCTTACCGAAGTTAACCTAAATGAAACGCACTCTACACTGGAGTTGATTATTCGGGGGAAATTTGTCGCAGAAAAAAGGATGATGCTCGATGTGAGTATTAAACAGGGGAAAAATGTTACGAGTGTAGGGAGTGTTTTGAATGATGTTGTTATTAATCGCAGTAATTTATCCCGTATGAATGAGCTGGAAGTGGAGGTTGACGGTCAATATCTGACAACATATAAGGCGGACGGTCTTATTGTTTCCACACCGACAGGTTCGACGGCCTACTCACTTTCCGCCGGAGGTCCCATAGTCTTTCCGGGAAAGGATTTAATTATCATCAATCCCATCTGTCCCCATACCCTGACTAACCGTCCGATAATTTTTTCTGAAGATTTCAGTCTGAAAATAACTCTTTGGTCCAAAGACAGAGGTGCCATGTTGACTTTGGACGGGCAGGAAGCGTACAGAATTAAGTCGGGCGATGTCGTGATTCTAAAAAAATCAAGACATGCGACAACGCTGGTTCTCTCTCCAACCCGCAGCTATGTTGAAATCCTGCGTTCCAAGCTTGGTTGGGGTGATTTACCTCCGGGAGCAAACAAAGGGAAAAATGCTAAATGAGCTGAGCATTAAAAATTTTGCAATTATTGATAAACTTCAGGTTTCTTTTACTGAGGGACTGAATGTTATTTCCGGTGAAACAGGTGCCGGGAAGTCAATAATTATAGGCGCAGTCAGTCTGCTTCTGGGGGACAGGGCAACGACGAACATCATCAGAACCGATACAGACACGGCGACGGTGGAAGCGGTTTTTGATATTTCCTTCAATAAAACTCTGCGGGATAAAATTATGAACATGGGTTTTCCTGACTCGGAGGAATTGATTATTCGCCGGATTATTTCCCATTCGGGTAAAAACAGAGCTTTTATTAACGGACAGGCCGCAACACTGATGAATTTATCTGCCGTCAGTGAATTGCTTATCAATATATGCGGGCAGCACGAGCATCAGGTAATTCTCAATCCCGAAAATCATATTGATATTCTGGATGAGTTCGGAGGCTGCCTGCCGGAAAGAGGCGCGTATGAATCAATTTATAATCAATATCAGCAAATCAAAACTCAAATAGAGAAGTTGCGGGATTTGAACAGAAGCCGGGAAGAAAAAATTGATTTGTATAAATTCCAGTTAAAAGAAATTACGGACATTAATCCTCAACCGGTGGAGGATACAGCGCTGGCAGATGAGAAAAAGGTTCTGGTCAATTTTCAAAAATTGTCAGGCTGGGCAGGTAATGCTTATGATTTGCTCTACGGCGAGAAAGATTCCGCCATCGTCAAATTAAAGGAAGTTCAGCATCGGATAAAGGAAATAAAAAAAATAGACTCCAACTTGAAAATTGCTGATGAAGACATGGAAAGCAGTTTTGTCACTCTTCAGGAAGCGGCCCTGCAATTGCGTGATTACGGCAAAAATCTTTTTTTTGATTCAGAACGGCTGGCGGCAATAGATGAACGCCTGGATGTATTGAATCGCCTCAAGAGAAAGCACGGCGGTTCTCTTGAGGGTGTTTTGCGTAAAAAACAGGAAATTGAAGAGGCGCTGAAAACGGTATCTTCTCTAGAAGTAGAAATGGAAAAGCTTAACAAGGAGGAAGAGAAGATTAGACTAACCCTGCATGAAAGCGCGCATAAACTATCCCAGAAAAGAAAGCAGGTTGCGCAAAAATTACAGGATGCCGTGGATAGAGAAATTCATGAACTGAACATGCCGCACGCTTCTTTTTATGTTAATTTTAAAAAAATTGCCGATAAAGCTGTTGAATCTTTTGGGCCAAAGGGAATTGATGAAATCGAATTTTACCTGTCGGCCAACAAGGGCGAAGAAGCCAGACCCCTGAATAAAGTCGCTTCAGGGGGCGAGTTATCAAGAATAATTCTAGCTCTTAAAAATGTTTTGTCGCACGCCGGTTCAGTTTCATCCATTGTTTTTGATGAAGTGGACAACGGCATAGGAGGAGCTGTTGCAGAAATTGTCGGCCGGAAATTAAAAGCGGTTTCAGCCAAGCATCAGGTTGTCTGTATAACTCATTTACCGCAAATAGCTTGTTTTGGGGATAAACATATATACGTTTCCAAGAAGGTTGTTAAAGGTAGAACGATTACTTATGTGAATGAACTTGACAATGAAGGAAAAATTGAAGAAATAAGCAGGATGCTCGGTGGAGTTAATGTAACTCAGAAAACAAGAGAACATGCCCGGGAGATGCTCAATAGCGCCAGGTCACATAAAAATTAATTCCGGAGAAACAAAATGCTGAGAAAAGCACGTATTGATGACGTGAAAACTATTCACCGCCTGATTAATTTGTCATCAAGTAGAGGTGAAATGCTGCCGCGTGCTCTGATGGATATTTATAATTCCCTGCGTGACTTTTTTGTTTATTATGATGAAAAAAAAGATAATATTATCGGAATTTGCGCGATGAACATAATCTGGGAAAATCTTGCGGAAATACGTTCTCTTTACGTGGATGAAAATCATCGGGGGAAAGGTGTAGGACGGGAACTTGTGGAGGCATGCATTTCCGAAGCCATTACCTTGGGTCTTTTTAAGGTATTCACGCTTACCTATAAAAAAGAGTTTTTCCTTAAATTGAATTTCAAAGAAACCGACAAGAATTCACTGCCGGAAAAAATCTGGTCTGATTGTTTCCGTTGTTCCAAATATCCTGATTATTGCGATGAAACGGCGATGATTATGGAGCTATGAAGTACTCACTTAAAATTTTTATTCTGATAATCATTATCTCATCATTAGGCGGCTGCATGCGTGCCATCCCGAAGACGGCCATTGTAAAATCTCTCGAAACTTTTATTTTGATTGATGCCGAGGAAATTGATTTTGCCGATGATCTTGATTACGAATCGTTGGAACTGGCGATTGATCGAAGCATTGATTATTATGAAAAAGCGGGGCGCAATAAATTTTATAAAATTGAGGACAGAGTAATCGGTGCGAAGAAGCTTAAAGATACACTGACTGCTTTTCGTGATATCTTGCGAGAAACGGGTAATCGGGCCGATTTAAGTGAGATAATCGTCGAGGAATTTGATGTTTATAGTACTACCGGTTTTGATGACGAGGGCGGTGTGCTTTTCACCGGATATTACGAGCCTTTGCTGGCGGGGGCCCGTGAGCGCACCGAAAAATACAGATATCCTCTTTATCGGGTACCTCCTGATTTAGTAATAGAAGAAAACCAGGTCAGCCGGATAGAGGACGGCAAATTTGTGCCTTATTACAGCCGTCGTGAAATTGATGTTGATGGAGTTTTACGGGGAAAGAATCTTGAGCTTCTCTGGGTGTCGGATCCCGTGGAATTATTTTCTCTGCACATACAAGGTTCCGGCAAAATTAAGCTTGAAGATGGAGCTGTTTTAACGGTTGGTTTTGCGCAGACCAATGGCCGTTCTTTTAGCAGTATTACAAAATTTATGCTGGAAGAGGGCAGGATACGAAATGATGAGGCTTCTTACCGCTATGATTTTTTAAGGGGCAAAAGCGACCAGGAAATTTATGATATATTAAGCCATAACGAAAGGTACACATTTTTTCGTTTTCTGGAAAAAGAACCTGTTGGCTCACTGGGAGAACCGGTAACGCCGGACAGATCAATAGCAACCGATCCTGAATTTTTTCCCGAAGGAGCGCTAGCCTTTATAAATTTGCGCAAGCCGGTTTTCGACGAAGAAGGCAACATTAAAGAAAGAAAAAATTTTTCGCGCTTTGTGCTTAGTCAGGACAAAGGTGCTGCCATAAAAGGTCCCGGCAGAGTTGATATTTTCTGCGGTTTTGGTGATAAAGCTGAACTTACCGCCGGCACTCTTAAAGAAGAAGGCGAGTTATTTTTACTGCTGAAAAAATAAGTTCATCATCTCTATACAGCCTGTTGCCCAAATATCTTTTTCGAATGTCGGCTATAGTGCCCTTTAGGGTGAAAGTGTTTTGAATAAATCTAAGGCTCGCTTTAGGCAATGACAAAACTCGCCTTCGACCCAAACAGTTGTCATTGCTGATCTGGAATTTATCCCGAACTTGATTCGGGACTTCGCCAAGATTTATGCATCAAAATACTTTTAACGGCTGCTCAAAAAAATATGCTTTGGGCAACAGACTGTATATACTTTAGTCCAACGTCGGACTGTATTTGCCAAGAAAGTTTTTTAGAATAGCCTTGATTTTTTCAGAATTATCATTTATTTAAAAAGAATAATTAATATAAATAGGGTTCAGAATCTTCCAAGTTTCTGGAGGACTTTTGATGGTCGGGCCGCCATCTGATGTAAATGTCAGACGGCGGTTTTTTATTTGATATTTTTAAAATGAAGGGAAAATAAAAGTAATATGTATGTTGTGTATATTGCTATTGCAACGCATATATTTGCCTATTTATTAGACCCCTTTATAGTTGCATTGGTTCTTTATGCTTTGAAAACAATTTTCAATCGGAATATCCCAAATATCGGAATATTTATTATTTCGTTAATATTTATTGCTTTTTTGGATAACTACTACGTTCCTTCATTTTACCTATTAAAAGCAACTATGACGATAAAAAACGAAGAGTTTTTGAAATTTTTTAACTTAAGGCAAAGTATACCTCTTTATCAACGAGAAATTATAACTATTTTGGGTTACTTTCTGCAAGCTATCATTTCTTTATTAACAGTAAAGATGATGGATAAAATGCATAAAAGAGAAATAAAAAAAGCACCAAAAAAAGAAAAACCAGACGTTTATCCACGAAAAAAGAATGAAGACTTTTATTGACATTGAGAGGGTTAGCAGAAGGAAAAACCCCCCCAATACATAACCGTGACAACTTTTCTGGAGACTAATACAGACAGTGTCGGAATAAGTCTAAAATTATTTACTGATATTGATGCCGCAAGAAACTGGTTAAAAAGCAGGCCTTTCCTGAAGTTATAAATAGAAATAAACAAATTGCAAAAGGAGGTTTTAATGTCTTTAACTGAACATATTAAGGAACGCATAAGAGATATTTTTTCAATTATTATGTCGGGTATGGCTTTACTTACACTTTTTATTGCACCTTTAGTGGAACAGCCTATGACAGAAAACACTCCCAGAAATTCATTTTACATTTTTGTTGCCGCCAATATATTGGCTTTGGCAGGCATAATTTTAGGCGGAAGAGGAGTCAGAACTTCACAGAAGAAACTTTTTGCATATATAGCCGTTTCCTTAGGTTTTCTTTTTTGGGTCATTTCGATTTTTATCCTCTGGTTTGGTCCCCGCTTTATTAATTTGTAATGTCCCTGTCCTTGGCTTGGCCTGTTAAGCCGTTAAAGGATGACATCAACAAACCGTTTCCTGACAGGCTGGTGTGTATAATCGGGGGATAGCAATTAGCAGTGGTCGGTAAATCTACTATATCGGGGAAAATCAACCCATAATACTAAGATTTGACAACTCCAAAAAACTGCACCTAAGCAGTTGATACCAATAAAAAGCCTTAATTAATTCAAATTGAATTTTATGACAGTTTTAAGCATCCTTGAAGAAGATCACTTGGAAATATTTAGTCAGTGGCATAAATAACGGCATTATTCAGCGCTGCTTTTCATATATGAAAGTTACTGCTGAAATCAGTATAAGTATAGATAGGTTTTTCAGAAATCACGGGTATGAACCCAAGACAAGCCCTTGACCCTAATACCGCCCCAAGGGGCGGAGTATTATACCCTCCGCTTTCCAGCGGGATTATTCCCAATCCCAATAAATCAGGATTGGATAGTTCGTCCAACAAATTTCAGTGCGTTGCTCTTCTGAAATTTGGGACTCACTACGACTTACAATATAGTCCCACATAGCTTCGCATGTGGGATAATTCCACTTGCGCTTCGAGCTTCGCTTTGCTTGCTCTTAGCGAGTGTCATTAAAATTTGAGTCTCATGAATAAAAATTTCGTCAGGTTATATATTTTTTAAAAAATATTGTTGAGAAAAAATCATTTTTTTCTTGATTGTCAATCTTTATTGTGCTAGTGGTAGCGCGAACTTGAGGGAAGTGATTCCTTTCCAAGTTAGAAAACAAGCGGGGTTCTTGTGGATTGATGGAGCTTTTTTCGGATGAAAGACAGGGAATATTGATTCCTGCCTCAAGAATATGAATTTGTGGTCTACCCGTTTTAATATTGATGAATCTGATTATGACCGTGAAAACGGTTGATAATAAAATTTTAAATTTGATTTCATGAAAGGGAGGGTTTTAAAAAATGACAAAAGCAGAATTAATAGGTATTATGGCAAAATCATCAGGTGTTACCAAGGACAAGGCGGCAAAGGCGTTGTGTGCATTTGAAGACGCGGTTACGAAGGAACTCAAAAAGGGCGGAAAATTGGCTCTAGTGGGCTTTGGCACATTCTCAGTAGCCAAAAGAAAAGCCAGAGAAGGCAGGAATCCTCAGACCGGCAAAACCATCAAGATTCCCGCAAAGAAAGTTGTCAAATTCAAAGCAGGCAAAGAGCTGGCCGGTAAAGTTAAATAACAAATTATTTGGTTCTATTAAAACTAAGGCCTCCCTATTTTGTAATAGTCGGAGGCCTTTGTTTTAACCAGAAGGAGTTGTTGTTTTGTCTCTCAAGCGAATACTCAGTGGGATGAGACCAACCGGTAAGTTGCATCTGGGCAACTTGCACGGAGCTCTGCAAAACTGGATTGAATTGCAGGAAAGCGGCAAATATGATTGTTTTTATTTCGTTGCTGATTGGCATGCAATTACCAGTGAATACAGTTCAACGGAAGGCATTAAGGATAACATCGTTAACATGGTAATAGACTGGCTCAGTGCAGGCCTTGACCCTCAAAAGAGCACTCTCTTTGTGCAATCGGCGATTAAGGAACATGCGGAGCTTTTTTTGCTGCTTTCAATGATTACACCGCTAGCCTGGCTGGAACGCAACCCTACCTATAAGGAGATGAAAAATGAAATGGCCAACAAGGATTTATCCACTTTCGGTTTTCTGGGCTATCCGGTGTTGCAAGCTGCCGATATTATCATGTATAAGGCTTACGGTGTTCCTGTGGGCGTTGATCAGCTTCCCCATGTTGAGCTGACCAGGGAAATTGCCCGTCGTTTTAATTTCCTTTACAAGGAGATATTTCCTGTTCCGGAGCCACTTTTAACGAGCGTTCCCAAACTGCTGGGAATTGATGGAAGAAAGATGAGCAAATCCTATGATAACTCTATTTACATCAGCGACCGCGGCAAAATTCTGCAGCATAAAATCAGTTCGATGTTTACTGATCCTCAGCGAGAGAGGAAAAGAGATCCGGGAAATCCCGAAATATGCAATGTGTTCACCTTTCATGGCTTGTATTCTTCTCCTCAGAAAGTCAAAGAGATTGATGCCGCATGCAGAAAAGCGGTCATCGGATGCACTGACTGTAAAAAGATATTGGCTGAGCGTGTTGCTGAAGAATTAAGTCCCGTTCACGAACGCATGGATTATTATTTGAATCATATGGAAGACATTAATGGAGTCATAGAAGAAGGCAACAAAAAAGCAACAAAAATTGCTCGTCAGACGATGAGTGAAGTTCGATCCGCCATTAATATCTGAATTTCTGTAAGTAATACCAATAGATTGAGTTTCCAATAGATTATATGAATAGTGAACAAGGTTTAAATTACTCCATTAAGCTGGATATTTTTGAAGGTCCGCTGGATCTGCTGCTTTATCTGATAAAAAAAAATGAAATTGATATCTATAATATTCCCATAGCTCTTATTACCGAGCAATATCTTCAGTACCTGAAAATGATCAAAGCACTTAATCTGGATTTGGCCGGAGAATACCTGGTTATGGCTTCGACCCTTATTCATATAAAATCCAGAATGCTTTTGCCCCCGCCTGAGGAACCGGAAGAGGAAGAGGAAGATCCCCGCGCCGAATTGGTCAGGCAGCTTTTGGAACATAAGGCCTTCAAAGAAATTGCCTCAAGCCTGGCTAGCAGACCTCTTCTGGAAAGGGATGTGTTTATCCGGACGGCATTTTTGCCTGAAGATGATGAAAAATCAGCCGCAAATGAGGAGGAGCTTATCGAAGTAAGCGTTTTTGAACTTATCGAAGCGTTTCATCGTATTATTTCTCAAATGGATAAAAAAGAGCTTTTGGAAATAGATTTGGAAAAATTGTCTCTTACTGATATAATTAATGAAATAATGGATCAGCTGTCTGTTACAAAAAATTCTACCTTTGAAGATTTGCTTCAAGGGAAAAAAAGTCGTCGGCGCATTATCTATACTTTTTTAGCTATTTTGGAATTAATCAAGCTGAGAATGATTAAAGCTTATCAAACTTCGATTTTTGGAGTCATCCGGATATTTCCGGCCGTGGAGTCGTAAATGGAAAAAATAAAAGCAGTGATTGAAGCTTTGATTTTCGCTTCCGATACGCCGTTGGCGTTAGAAAAAATTAAAGTTGTTTTTCCCGAGATGGAAAAAACTGAAATAAGGGAAATTGTTAATCAACTGATAACTGAATATAATGAACGGCAAGGTGGAATATATATTCAGGAAGTTGCCGGTGGCTTTCAATTCCGCACTGATCCGGAACTTGCCCAGTGGATAAAGAAGCTAAAAAGCGGCAAACCTCATCATCTTTCTCCTCAGGCAATGGAGACTCTGGCAATCATTGCCTATAAACAGCCTATTGTTAAATCGGAAATTGAAAGCATTCGCGGCGTGGATGTGGGTGCCCCGCTCAAGGGGCTGCTGGAAAAGAAGCTTGTTCGCATTCTCGGCCGTAAGGACGTTCCCGGTAAACCGATTATTTACGGAACAACCAGAAAATTCTTGGAAGTCTTCAATCTTAAAGACATAACAGACTTGCCCAATATTCGGGAATTGAAAGAACTTAACCAGCAGCAGGAACTTCTGGATCAGAATATCGAAGAAGACAAACCTCCCCAAGATATGTCTGATTTATGAAAGAGCGTCTGCAAAAGATAATCGCGACCGCAGGCCTTGCTTCACGACGCCGCGCTGAAAAGCTGATAACTGAAGGACGCGTGAGTGTCAATAATGTTATAATAACAAGACTCGGAGAAAAAGCCGACACCCAAAAAGATGTTATCCGTGTTGATGACAGGATTATTTCCACGGAAAGAACAAAGTATTACATAGCTTTAAATAAGCCAGCCGGTTTCGTTACTACACTTCATGATCCCCAGAAAAGGCCGACAATAGTGGATTTGTTAAATGGTGTACCGGAAAGAGTCTATCCCGTCGGAAGATTGGATTATAATTCCAGAGGATTGTTGATCTTAACCAATGACGGCAATTTCGCTCAGAGAATACAACATCCGCGTTTTCAGAAATCCAAATTATACAAAGTAAAAATCCAGGGGCATTTATCTAAAGAACAAATAAAGCAATTGACTAAGGGAATTAAAGCGGGGGACGATTTTTTTAAACCGGAAAATCTAAGAGTGGAGAAGGTTAATGATCAAAGCTGCTGGTTGCGGCTGACCTTGAGAGAGGGCAAAAATAGAATTGTCAGAAGGGGGTTTGAGGCGATCGGATGCAGAGTTGCGCATCTCGTGCGTGAAGCGATAGGTGATCTCGGGCTGGAAAGTCTGAAAGAAGGCGAGTGGAGGCACCTAACCAGAAAAGAAATAGGCCAATTATTGGATAATAGGGACAGGCAAAAAAGGTAAAATTTTCTTGACTTTCATTAAAAAATGAATAATAAATTCAACCATACAACCATAGAAAAGTTAAAAAATATATTATTATCTGGGTATTATAAGTTGCAATCAGGATTAAGGAGGAGTTATGAATAAATCCGATCTCATTGAGGCTTTAAGCAGTAAACTAAACTTGACAGAGAAAAAGGCGATTGATGTTGTCAATCTCATTTTCAAGGGGTTTACCGAGGAGTTGAAGAAAAGTGGCCGTATTGAAATTAGAGGATTTGGCAGTTTTGTGGTCAAGAAATACGGTTCATATACGGGAAGAAATCCTAAAACCGGTACTAAAATTCAGGTTGAACCGAAGAAATTGCCTTTCTTTAAAGTAGGAAAAGAACTTAAGGCTAGAGTTGATAAGAAGAAATAAAATCATTGCCTGTTTTTCAGAATATAAAAAAGGAGGCATTTTATGCCTCCTTTTTCTTGTCATGTGAAATTCAAACAGAAACTAGCCTAAGTTAGCGTTAACAAAGTCCCAGTTAATCAAGTTTTGAATCACGGAGGCAAGGTAATCAGGCCTCCGGTTCTGATAGTCCAGGTAATAAGCGTGTTCCCATACATCTATTGTCAAAAGGGGTTTTTGACCATGGGCTATGGGAGTGTCAGCGTTGGCAGACTTTGTTATTTTTAACTGATCTCCGTCCAGAATCAACCAAGCCCAGCCGCTGCCGAATTGAGTAACTCCGGCGTTTTTCAGTTCTTCGACAAATTTTTCATAGTTTTCCCATACAGAGTTTATCTTTGCCGCAATTTTTCCCGTGGGAGGACCGCTTCCCGGTTTTTTCAGACATTGCCAGTAAAAAGAATGGTTCCAGACCTGGGCGGCATTGTTGAATATACCCGATTTTGCCGGGTCTTGTGCGGTAATTTTAATAATTTCTTCCAGTGTTTTTTTTTCAAGGTCGGTGCCGGCAATTAATTTGTTTAAATTATCCACATAAGCTTTGTGGTGTTTGCCATAGTGGAAGTCCAATGTATTGGCGCTGATAAAAGGTGCTAAAGCATCTTTAGCAAAGGGTAATTCCGGTAATGATATGGCCATAGTCTTTCTCCTTTAATTTTTTCTTATAATAGTCAGTGTTTTGATTTTGTCAAATTTATATTTCACGTTTTTGATTGATTATCTGAACCGGCGATGTTTCTGAATCTGAATTTAAGCCAATTCATGTAAATATAAGTGAAAACGGCGAAAATGAGCGCAGGAACGGCAACCTCATGATTAAAAACGGTAAGGGCTATGCATCCGGCTAATCCGCATTCCTTCATTGTTCCTGTTAGAATGAAGGAGTTAATCTTGTTCTCCTGCGCGTTGAAATAAAATCCGACTTTTCTGATAATAAAATAGAACAAGAAAGTGCTGACAAAAGCGATGGAAGCTATAATAAATAGGTCAACTGACCAATTCATCAGAAAATTTCTATTGTTTGCCGTTATAGCGTAAAATACGATAAACAAGCTGTAATCCATAATCATATCATCGTATTTATTGACAATTTTATCCCACTCTCTTTCGATGGCAATACGGGAAATTAAAAGCGGTAGAACGATTAGGCATAATATCAGCAAAATAATGTTCCAGTAATTCGGGTTGATGTATTTCAGAAACCCCAGACTAACTAAAGGCACTATTAACAATGCTCCCAGATAAGTTCCGGCAATAGACGTGAATACATAATTATTTTCAATGCGCAATAAATTGCCCATAATAATTATTTCCAATGATAAAGGCATTGCTGCCACGAGCACCATACCAATCCAAAGTTCCTGTTTCTGAATCAGAAAAACTCCTGATAAAAGAATAAAATTTCCTAAAACAAGATAATTCATTATATTACTTTGTATGGATGAATACAGAAGAGAGCTTGGATTACGGAAGAAGCCACGGGGAAATCTCAATAATGTAATGGTTATAATTATCGTAAGGGCGGGCAGGATAAGAATTCTGCCGATCAGATAGCATTTCGGCAATGTCATACCAAAAATCAGTGCAAGCAAAAAAATTATATTAGAACGATACGCTTGAAAAGGAAGAGCCATATTGTTTTTTACTCCATTAGAAAGTCCTGCTTTTTGTCTAAATGCAAAGCTTCTGTTCTATGGGGAGCGAAAATTCCGCATAAATCATCCCGCTAAATGGTCGGATGCCTTCTAGGGGGTTTACCTCTTGGAAGACAATATTTTCTTAGCTCCGAAGATTAATAGAAGAAAACAAATATTCAAAAGCACTATAGTTCCTCCGGCGGGTAAATTCAACAAAAAAGCTAAAAACAATCCGCATATTACCGATAAAATTGAAAAAAACACGGAAGCAAAAATTGTCATTTTGAAGCTTAAGGATAGTTGCAAGGCAGTCACCGGAGGCAGAATCAGCATTGCGGAAACCAGCATAATGCCGGCAACTCTCATGGCTAAAACTGCGGCTACAGCCGTGAGTAAAAAGAGAATAACATTGATTCTATTTGTTTTAACTCCCATTGATTTGGCTAATTCTTCATCAAAAGTAACGGCAAGAAGATCATCATAGAAAATTATTACAGTGACCATGACAATGAGAAAAACAAAGAAAGAAAGCAGGAGTTCGGTCTGCGTTACGGTTAAAATATTGCCGAAAAGGTAGCTGAATAAATCAAGATTATAGCCGTTAGATAAACTTGCCAGAACAATACCAGTGGCAATGCCGATGGAAGAAACAATACCGATAGCCGAGTCTCCCTGGATACGTTTGGAATGGGTTAGCTTCAGAATAGCCAAGGATGAAATCATTACCAGAGGAAGCGTTCCCAGTGTGATGTACAGGGGGCTGACTCCAACTAGCATTACAATTGCGACACTGCCGAAAGTAACATGAGCCAGACCATCGCCAATCAGAGAGAAACGACGGAGAACAAGAAATACTCCCAGTATGGAAGCAATAGCAGCAATCGATACGCCGGCGAGAAAAGCACGCTGGACGAATTCATAATTTAAAATATTACTCAATTCCGTCATTTGTTATTACCAGTTTTATCATGCTGATGACAGATCATATGCTGACTGTCTAATCCGAAAAAGCCGGTCATATCGGGTGATGAGCAGAAATCTTTAAATGTTCCGAAAAATATTACTTTCTTGTCGAGATAAAGAAGATTGCTAGCGTATTTGCCTATAACGCCCGTATCATGAGTAACCAGTATTACGGTAGCACCGTTGCGATTCATCTCATCAGTGAGAGAATAGAAAACATCTCTTGTTTCGGGATCAAGTGCAGTCGTTGGTTCGTCGAATATCAGCAAATCCGGTTTCCTGATTAAAGAGCGCGCCAGCATTACCCGTTGTTGTTCACCGTGTGATAATTCTCCGATAAGTTTTGACGAAAGGTGTGCGATACCCATTAAATCAAGCGTATTCTTAACAGCTTGATCGCTTTTTGTTGTTCCCAGTCGCACAATTTCTTTAACTTTGCAGGGAAAGTGGTAATTCAGTGCGTTTATTCTCTGGGGTAAATAACCGATTCTGTACCATTGATGAAACGAAGTTAACGGCTGACCGAAAATACTTATTGTTCCCTTTAATGGCTGCAGAATACCCAGAATATTCTTAATAAGTGTGCTTTTTCCGGATCCATTGGAACCGGCGATGCCCAGATATTCTCCTCTTTCCACAGTGAACGAAATATCGCGGATAACCTCCATTCCGTTATAACAGAAAGTCAGGTCGTCAACGCAAATTACATCTTCGAACATTTTAATCCCTTTTTTAAATTTTCCAGATTTGTTTCCATAATTGAAATAAAAGACTCGCCTTTTTTTATGTCGGCCCTGCTTACGTCATGTCCGCTATTCAGTTTTAATAAACCGACACCGGCTTCTTGCGCTATCGTTTGAGCCAGACGCGGATTAATCATACTTTCATAAAAAATATAATGAGCCTTTTCATTTTTTACCTGTTCGATTAAAGACAAAATCTTCTGTGGGGAAGGTTCTGTATCGGCAAATACATTGCAGACTGCGATATATTGAAGGTTATAACTACGGGCCAGATAGGCAAAAGCCCAGTGACCGGCGTGTAAAATGGTTTTTGTCTTGCAGCCGGTCAATTCACTGCGAAACCTCTTGTCAAGATCCATCAATTTGAGCTTGTAATTATGAGCGTTTTTTAAATAATAATCACTATTACGCGAATCCTTCTTGACGAAAGCCGCAGCGATATTATCAACCATCTTTTGGGCGTTATCCATGTCCAGCCAGATGTGCGGATCAAACCCTGACGCACGGTTTTCATGCTCATCTTCTTTGCTGAAAGGGAGCAGAACAGCGCCGCTTCCGGTTTCTATCGCCAGCATATTTGTATTTTTGTCGGCAGCACTGATAATTTTATATGCCCACTGTTCCATTTCAAAATTGGTGAAAAGAAAAATATCGGATTTGCAGACTCTGATAATTTCTCCCGGTCTTGGCTCGAAATGGTGAGCATCTATACCCGGCGGCAGCAACATTTTTATTTCAATTTTATCGCCGCCAATATTGCGCGCGAAGTCATAGACGGGGAAAATGGTGGCAATTACTCTCAATTTATGGTCTTCTTGGCTTGAATCTTTTGCCTGCTGGCAGGACAAAATAAAAGACAAAAAAAGCAGCAAAAAAATGAATATTTTTCTTGTATGCATGATATTCTTCTTTCTTGTAATCGTGTTTTGATGATTCGGGTTTAATTATGTAATGGCGTTTCGGGCAAAAATCCGATGCATTATTAGCTGTGTGCGAAACGTCCCCTTTTCTTAAAAGAGGCAAATCCTTTGGGTTTTTAATTATAATAACTGCTTTAAATTATTATCAAAAACACAGAGCAGTTGCAACAATTATCCGGTGGGCAATAAAAAAATAATATTGACCGATTTAATTTTAGCTGTAAATGATAGGCAAAATACTAGGAAGGAGGATTAATTATGAAACCAATAGGGCCATTAATGTGGGAACATAGATTAATTGAAAAAATGCTGGCTGCAATGATGCGTCATATTGATCATTTGGAAAAGAGCAAAAATGTTAATCCACTGATTATTGATATAGCGGTTGATTTCATCCGCATTTATGCCGACCGTACCCATCACGGAAAAGAGGAAGAAATACTTTTCAGGGATTTGGCTAAAAAAGACCTGACACCGGAATTAAAGAAAATTATGCAGGAACTGCTTGATGAGCATGTCTGGGGCAGAAAGACGACAGCCTCGCTGGTTGCGGCAAAGGCAAAATATATGGAAGGTGACAGGGAAGAATTGTCCCGGATAGTAGATTTCGCTCGGCAGTTAGGCAACTTCTATCCGAAACATATAGAAAAGGAAGACAAGCATTTCTTTTATCCCTGTCAGGAATATTTTGACAAGGACGAACAAAACAGGATGCTTGCTGAATTCTGGGAATTCGACCGCAAAATGATTCACGAAAAATATAACAAAGTCTTTGAGGAGTATTCCAAGCTCAGCTTTTAGTATCTCCAGCCTAAACTCCAAGCAAAGATATTCATCGAAATCGGCACAGAGTATATTATTCCAAGCGTCATCAGTTTGGCCTTCATTGATTTCAGGCTAATCACTAAAATAGCAAAACAGAAAAAGTGAAAATAACCGAAAAAGAAAATTAGCCAGACGCCTTTAGATGATAAATTCCAGAAAGGGTATTCCCAGACAAGGTGCCCGCCGATGTTGAGCAGGCATTCGACAAAAACACAGAAAATACTAAAGCCGATAGCCCAGAACCATTTTTCAGGTAGGCCTAAAATTTTCTCTTTTTTACTCTCGGATAAGGTGTGGTAGTAAATGATTCCAAGGATAAGAAACATAAAAATGATTTCGATATTCCAGCCCACCATTGTCCGCAAAGCCGTATCGCCGGGAGTTGTCCAGACAGCGGAGCGCTGAGTCAGATACATAACCCAGCCGTTCCATGTTTCGTTGAAGAAATCCACGCCAAAAATTGTCAGACCGGCCAGAACGGCATTCCAGTTATTCGTCCTGCGCGCCTCTTTTATTTCCCGGGTATAAATATAAAAAACAATTGCCAAAAGAGGAATTACATACCATTTAATCATAGAAAGATCCCTCAGCCCGCATAAAGCCTGTTGGGTTGCCTCTGTCATAACGACTTCCTTTAAGTTTTTAAAAATAGTCTAATCATTTTATTGTGAGACTCAAATTTCAAAAACGAATAACCTAAATACCCTAAAGGGCACCATGGGGTCACTATAGGTGTATTGAAATTTGCAAGTCGTAGTGAGTCCCAAATTTCAGAAGCGCAATGCACTGAAATTTGTTGGACGAACTATCCAATCCCGATAT
>JAFGLS010000059.1 GCA_016927935.1 Syntrophaceae bacterium | reverse complement strand
TCTTTATTAAATAAAAAATGTGGTCACCTTATTTCACCTTTTTATTAAAAATGGTCACTTTTTAGGCTTCTTTTTTCTTGCTATCCTCTTCTGCCTCTTCTGCTCATACCATGTCCAGTAAGATTCTATGCCCAAATGCATCTGCTGTGTTGCATCACATAAATTCTGAATGCCATTCCGAATATGCCAATTATTAGCAAAAGCTTGATATGGAGCGCCTTTATCTTTCCAGCAAGAGGGCGGTTCAAAATCATCGAAAAGTTCAATACCTGTCAAAATCAGAACAGGATTAACCCACTGCTCGGCTTTAAGATGTTTCCTCCCCCGTCTTGCCAACTTTGCAATTATTTTCTTTTCACGATCCGTCAAAGTTTTTCGCAATGTACAAAAAACAATAACAGCTCCCGGGAACTTACCGGCCAATCTTCCCATGCGACTTAAATCTGCATGAGTAAATTCATTAAAAGACTTACACTCCCCAAAAATAACCAAAGGAGCTTTTATCTCGTCAAGTCGTCCCTCAGACAGAAATATACCAAAATCGGACTCAAGTGGCTTTTCTTCTTTAGTCTTCAAAGTAAACGAAGGTATCCACGTCATTTCATTTGACAATCCATGACCGCCAAAAAACTTTAAGCTTAACGCAACGCAATATCCGCCTTGCGCATAATTCTCAACCGAGAAAGGCCCGATTGTTCTTAAATGCCAATTAGCTTCTGAGATTGGCTTAACGATTGGAAAGTCAAACTTCTCGAGACATCTTTCACAGGTTACCCTATCTGACAAATCATCTAAAGCATACCATGTTCGCTGAGCACATTCAGGACATTGCAAAGTCACTCCGCCTTTAAGGACTTTATCTTTTAGTAGATTCCTAAGATGCCTTTCGGCTATTTCAGGAGAATTGCCAAGACTGATTCTTTGCAATAAATCTTGCCATTTCTTAACAGGCACTGTTTTTGCTCGCACCCTTGATTTAATATCTCCACCAGACGAATCGTCTATTTCTGTTTCAACTGCGGCATGAGACATATCATTTAGCAGTTTTATTATCTCTTCGTTCTGAAAAGTTCTAGCCCCATGTATTCCTCCCACAGAATCGATAATCTTTAATAAAATTCTGCCTGCTCCGGAAAGCTCAACATCATATCCTTGCTCTTTAAACCATGCTTCAAAGACTTTAAGACTGCTCGGAATTTCGAAAAAATGACTCCATTCATAATGTTCACAAGGGATGTTAATGCCTTCACTAGACACCCAATCTTTGGGAAAGCTATGTGCACCAAACAAACGATACGCGTCTTTTAAGTTACGAGGAAGCACAGTAGGACAATCGTATCTTTTGTAGAAATCTTTAAGTTTGAGGGTATTCATCCAACGAGGCTTCCCTCCACCACCATAGCGATCAACAAAATTAGGTGAAATATCTTTAAAACGTGCATAATCGTCATCCAAGAGTATTTCTTCCGATTCCTCTCTTGCCACAACTGAACACAGCTCGACATGATCTTTATCTTTTGCCCATTCATCCCACATGCGCGGATACCAATGCTGTAATGAATAAGCGCCATCTCCCGGAGATGTTAATTTCTTGGTAAAAGACTGCATCTCATCCATAGTTGACGATCGAGAGCGAATAAAAGTCGTATGGTGCATCATATCCTTATTGTGCCGATAAGGCACATAATTATGCTTTATAATCTTATTAACCAAATCTGTATAATTATCAGAATACTGTTTTGGAAGCGGTAAAACATTTCTACCTACGGCCCTTAAATTCCAATAGTCGACAATATCGAGCCATGAGGTGGCGTCCATAAAGAATATTGACGCGTCCGCTCTCCAGCCACGAGGCGACGCTTTAAGTTCGGCGCGTGTTATCCGTAATGGAGAAACACCCTCATTCAGAAAGCATTCAAGGAAATTGCTTTGTCCAATGGCTAACTCCTTGGCATTAAAGCAGTGAGAATAATTCTTCTTAACATAACTCATTTCTTTTTCATCTGGGAAATCGCCGAAGCTACAAGCAGATAGCAGGGATATTTCTCTAGAAGCTTTCGGATAAAATACTTTAATGGGATGGCGGCGCTCAAATTTAAAATCCTTGTCATATAAATGCCAGTACAGATCGGTTATATCTACCCCAAAAGATATCGGCTCTTCATCCTTAATGTTCATGACATCATCAAAAGATAACAGACGCTCTTTGTCAAACAACGAATCAGATATTTTCTGTTTATCTTTTACAACGAGATAATCCGGATCAAATGAATCCAAATACCCTTTAACAATTGATGACGCGGGAGGATGACGAAAACGGCGATCTTCCCAATTGGAAGGTGTCTTTTTGAAAAAGGGGATTATAGGATTATAAATCCCTCCCCAAAGGCAGGTGTTAATTCTGAATACTTCTCGTAACGTCCGTTTGTCATCCTTTTTGACCAAGAACGCAAGTCT
Source organism: Syntrophaceae bacterium (assembly GCA_016927935.1). Lineage (GTDB taxonomy): Bacteria > Desulfobacterota > Syntrophia > Syntrophales > Smithellaceae > Smithella. The sequence goes on along the minus strand of JAFGLS010000059.1, from coordinate 2,527 downwards.
GATTGGTCGTAGTTTTTTATCAATCGTGATTTTCTTATCTTTTATAGCCATATTCTGTCCTTCTCTCTTAGCTCACCAGCTCCCCACGGAAGGCTTTGGCTAAAATAGACTGCTCAATAGCTTATTTATAGACATAGTTCTTCGGAGTTACTCAGGGCCCGCGACCCCTTCTTCAAAAGCTTCTCCCTTGGCCTGTCATCCTCCGGCCAGCTTTTTATTCCTGTAGATTTCTTTCTATTTTCTATCATCTTAATTAGCGATCTTTTTAGAAGTAATCCTTGCCGTCTTTCTTTACGATAATCGTCTTACGGCCGATTATCGTAAATTTTAACTTTGCTTCTTTAAATACTCAGATCCTTTTTTAGTGATGCGGTATTTTTGTTTGCTACTGCGTGGCTTATCCGGAATCGTCATTTCCAAAAGCCCAGCATTAATAAGCACATTCAGAACTTGATCCCTAAACTTAGTCCTATTTTTCCTAGATGAAATCTTCATTAATTCGCTTATCTTGCTTTCCTGCTTACACTTACGTAATATATCGACTTGGTCCTGACTTAGTCCCAACTTAGTCCTAACATGGTTCCGACTTCTGTCTGCTTTAGCCTCACTTCTTTTAACCCGCTTTCTCCAAACTTTTAGAACGAAAAAACCTCCGTCTATTTTAAATTCAGGCTTCCTCATACCGGATTTCTGGCATCTATTAATCATATCAACTGTTCCACTACCGGCTTTTTCGATATATTTGGTTAAAAATAAAGGTTCGGCAATCAGCGGATTGTTTGGTTGGCTGGCATGGGGCAAAAGCAATTTTTTCAGAGTCAACGGCGGATGAATAGTCCCGGGGTTCCAAATTTCCAACCGATCAGGAAAAACCTGAACTTCTACGCTTGCGTTACTGGTATAATCCCGGTGGGCTACGGCGTTCACAATCCCCTCTGCGACTACTTCCTCCGGGATGTCATATTCAACAGGCGCTTGCGGCCCTTTTGCACGGGTTCCTACCAAACGACTCAATTTTGACATAACAAAATCAACCGCCTGATCCACTAAATCAAAGAGTGTTCCTTTATAAATCTGATAAGATGGAATCGGCTTACGTTTTTCCAGAGTATGAAAATGCATACACTTGACTTCGGATGAAATCATAAACCGCTGAGGATTATTCCCAAATAACAATATAGCCGCGTGACTGGGTTTATTATTATCCAGCAGATTTAAATGCTTCAGGGCATCCGTAGTCGGAGTCGTGTCGGCCAACGTATACTTACGAGCACTGCGAGCACGAGTCAGGAACCATTTAATTCTTTCAGAGGATATATCGTCCATAGTGGCATTACGGCAAGCTGAAGCATCAAAAGGCCCAGTCACTATCTTCCCGGCAGAGATTAGATGATTCACCAAACTAGCGTATACGGCAGCGTATAATTCCGGCTGCGTATTGAAACGACGTCGAATTAACTGCTCGCCAGCGGACCGAATTAAATCAAGCATTTTAGGATGCCGTTTGGAGTCATCTTGGCCTTTAATATAAATAAACCTTATCTTCCCAAGTTCTGTTGCCAAAAGGAACTCTTTATGAGTCGGCGATTGCCCTTTACTATCCTCAGGCCCATAATTATCTCCGAATAATCCAAGATAAATATCGCTTACTTTCACCTCTTCGAGATATAAATCATACGCTCGACAGTCGTTCGCAGGCTGTAGCTCGAACAAGAAAACTTCAAAGAATTGGCCAAGCAAAGGATCGCCATGGATATAGTCTCGTAAGGCCAGGCGTTCGTTCTTGAATTCTTTCTGTACTCCACTTACGAATATTTTATATTTCATCTTATTTAACCCCTTTGATTGCTTTACTGAAAAACTTGCCTGCTCTTTTACTCAAATACTTCTCCACATGATACTGCTGGATCTTGCTCGGAGTTGTTTTTCCGTTAAACCATCTGCTGACAGTCGAAAAAGCAACACCCAGCTCTTTTGCCAAATCCTGCTGGGTTATCTTATTTTCTAAACGATACAGCTCTAGTTTTTTTATAATGTCCATAACTTATCGCTCCTGTATTTGATACTTCGACTACGCTCAGTATCAACCCTGAGCTTATCGAATGGGTTGATTTGATTATTATGATTTGCACATATTGCATCTTGTAGCACAAAATCGACCAAGAGTCAACCTAAAAATCTTATCCCAAATATAACGTTGTTAATGTTCACTAATTAGTGAACATTAGCGAAAACTGAACATTAAACCGTCGTTAAAATCCTTTTGTATCTTTGTTCGCTAAAAATAACTGAGCGATTATAACCACATAACGTTTATACAACAAAAAGATCTCTGTTGGCAAGCTTCTCAAACAAAGAAGGCAAGCGTAAACTTAAGCTCGCCTTCCTCCATCAAAAAATCACTGCGAAAGATCGGTACTAAAAATCAACCTGGGCTCTCATACCTCCTACAAAAATAGTTTTATCACCATTTGCCGCATCTCCCCCATAAGGATCCCATATCACCTGAACATCAGGACTCACGCTA
>JAFGLS010000058.1 GCA_016927935.1 Syntrophaceae bacterium | reverse complement strand
TAACTTACTGCTTTATATTTGATGGTGGATAGAAAACACCGCTGTTCTAAGTTCTACGTTCAAAGTTCTAAGTTCAAGATTCCTCACGTTCGTTCGGAATGACATATAAAAAAGTTCTAAGTTCAACGTTCAAGGTTGTCCCACGGCTCTACGAGCCTGGATATGACTATTTTTCATATTCATAGGGGGGCACAAGTTTTATTTCTTTAATATGTTGAAAATGTTTTTTGTTTCTCGTGAGTAACGGCAGGTTTTTTGCCCATGCAGTCGCCGCTATAACATAATCGGGCATGGTTGCTCTTTGGCTTCCATATTTTTCCGATAGCAGCATATATTTGTTATTTATCTCATTATCTATTTTTAGAACTTTGATTTTTAATAAGAGGTTTATGATCTTTTTTAGAACTTAATCCCGGTTTGGTGAGGAGTTCTTTTTTACTGAGAATGGAACAATATATATCTGTTATCCTGCTGTCAAAAAGAGCTTTAGCTGGCTTAATTTTTTTCAGGTAGTCGATGAGTATGTCTGTGTCAACTAACAGCCGGATTTTTGCCATTCAATAATCTCTTCGATATAATTTTGCCTGCTGGTTTTTTGATGATTTTCTTTTAATCTTAATTTTCGCACATATTCTGCGCTGTCCTCGATCTGTTCGTAAGAAAATCCTTCCTGCTTCGCTTTCAAAAATTGTGCAAAATTAATGAGTTCTTTTACTTTATCTTCTGACAGGTTTCTTGTTAAATCATTTATCTGCTTTTTGTATTTGATAGCCGTTGTCATATTAGTTTACCTCTTTATGAAATCATTTTATGTTTATTATAGTGTTTCAGCTTTTTTATGCAAGTTCTAAATTCAGCACAATGTGAATATGGGGGACGCTGTTAACTTATTAACTTACTGCTTTATATTTGATGGTGGATAGAAAAGCAGCTCGAGGTTTAAGGTTCAGTTAGTGCCTCTATTTTTACCCTCTTTTAAGGGTATTACCTCTTTTTTTCCAGTGCGCGCCTGGTCCTCTCCCTAGACATTCGACTTCTCCTGCCTGTTTTTTCAAGCGAAGAATTTTTCTAACCATATCATGGCTGACACCGGGGCAGTTCCGTTCAATATCTGAAAGTGTAAATTCGTCCGGCAATGTTTCGATTGCTGCTTCTATAATTTCTGTTTTGGCGCCACGCGGGCTTTTTGTGATATCCAAGCGACTTTCAAACTCGCGGTAACCGGTTTTGAGGATAAACATCAGGTAGTTGATGTATGGCCACGGGTCATGCTTGCCCTGATGCCATCCTTGGGAACTTTGTTCTAGGGTTTCGTAATATCGCTCTTTATTTTGTTCGATCAGACGCTCAAAACTGATGTATCTTCCTACTTCGTACCCCAGATGATAACATTGCAGTAAGAGCAGAAGGCGTGAAATTCTGCCGTTCCCATCGCGAAAGGGATGGATGCATAGAAAATCGAGATTAAAAGCTGCAAGGGAAATAAGAGGATGTACCCATCTTTCTTTCACGGCGCGGGACCAGTATGATACAAGCTTTTCCATGTATTGAGGTGTTTCGGCTGCGGTAACCGTTTTGAAACGGATGCGTTCACGGCCATTGCAGTACTTTTCAACGATGTCGCCGTCTTTTTCTTTGTATTTTCCAGCGTCCCAGATTTCTCCACGTGTGATTCGGTGAAGTTTCAGGATGGTTTCGACAGATATGGGAATGCCCGTCGCATCTTGATGTATAAGATTTAACGCCTCCCTGTAGCCCCGGAATTCTTCTTCATCGCGGTCGCGCAGCAACGGTTTGCCGAAGACGATTGTGCCCACGCGTTTTTGATCAATTTCAATTCCTTCAATCCGGTTTGATGAAACGGTACTTTCAATCAGGGCGTGTTCGCGCAATGCCTTCAGGCGCTGAGGGACTTGTCTTGTGTACAATTTCTGCCGGCCACAAGCCTCGGCAAGGTCTGCGATGTACCAAACCGTGGAAGCGGGGATTGTTTCAGGTTTGTCAGAAAATTGTTTTAAGGTTTTCATTAAAATAAGTAATTAAGGGTTTCCCTCGGCACGACGTGCCTGGGATATTACGGATATCTTCGATATCCTCCGCTTATGCGGGATATTCAACTTACGTCTCAATCTTCGTTTCTCTCGATTTCGATGAGTTTCATTAATTCCCAATCCCGACATGTCGTGGATTGGATAGTTCAACTAACCAATTCCGTTGCGTTTCACTTTCGGAATTGGAGTTTCACTACGACCAACGCTTCGAGTCACCAGTGGTGATAATTCAACATACAAGTTTCAGTGCGCTATGCTTCTAAAACTTGTGTTTCATTACTTCACTTTGTTCGCTCTACCACGGCTTTACGGGCCTGGTATAATTCGTCCAGCAAGCTTCAGTGCACTTCATTTCTGAAGCTTGGGTCTCATTATTAGCGGGTCTCACTAAAGTTTTAAGGGTTAAGTGCGAAGCCAGAGAACTGCGGCAAGTGATTCGGTTTCTTTAAATTCCGTATCGCCTGTAACGATTGTAGCCGTATGTTCCACTGCCGCGGCAACTACGAATGCATCTGCGTAGGAAACAGCATGTTGCGCTTTAATACGAGCGGCGGTAAGAACACGTTCTTTCGTAGCGTCAATCAAACTGATAGGTAAACAGGATATATCTTCTATGCTTGCGTCGGCTTTTTCCTCTCCTATTTTACGGGCTATAATGTAGTAAATTTCACCGAGACTGATAACCGATAGATACGCTACAACATGATGTGACATGGCATCCTTTAAGATTTTACGAACTTTCACCCCCGCTGGTTCTGCCTGAAAATACGCAAGCAAAGCATAACTATCTAGAATGTATTTTGGCTTTTTCATGGCCTCTTTCCTTTTTCCGGTCAGCCAGTAATTCCTTTGTCAGCGATTCACGTACAGCCAGTTTTCCAAAGAGCGCATCCACCGGATCGTTGGTTTGCGGTGTAAGAACAATTTTGCCCTCTTTTTCGGTCACCAATATTTTCATGCCAGGTTTCAAACCGATTTGCCGCCTGAACAGTGAAGGAATGACCACCCATCCCTTGGAAGAAATAGTGACGATTGTTGAATGTAAAGTGGCCATAATAACCTCCGGTCGTTATACGCTTTCTGAAATATAGTATAACGTTTTTAGGAGTTCGTCAAGGGATTAAGTTTTATAGCAGTGAATGTTAACCACCAATGAATGGTTGATAGTCCCGCGTCGCTTCGCTCCCGGGATATCACGGATATCTTCGATATCCTCCGCTTATGCGGGATAATTCAACTTACGTCTCTCCCGATAAAATCGGGATCGACGAGTTTCATTAGTTTCCAATCCCGACATGTCGTGGATTGGATAGTTCGACTTACGTTTAGAGCTTCGCGATGCTTGTTCTAAACTGGTCTCACTACTCATTGTCCCACGGCGCTGCGCGCCTGGAGTTGATGGTGAATGGTGGCTAGTGAAAAAGTAAAACATAAGTATTTAAAGTTATTTCTCTATAAGTCTTCGCTGTAATAACGCTTGCATATCGCGACGTCCATCAACGATTAGTAAGATATAAACTCTCTTGCCTATAATTCGGTATATCAAACGGTATGGTTTGAAAAAAATCTCGCGATATTCACGAATACCCAAGGCTGACAATTCTTTCGGATAACTGCCACGTTCAGGTGTTTCAGATAGACTGGCTAATGTCTTCTCAATTCGTGTAAGTACATATTGTGCTTTCACCGGCGTGTCATGGTGGACTATGTATTGGTGCAGTTCTTCAAGATCTTGGGCTGCAGCGGCTGTCAAAAATATCTCGTAAGACATTAACGCCCGCCCAAGCTATTACGCAGACGCTTTATCGTATCTGCTGCTCGTTCAACTTTACCTGTCTCAATTTGCCTGTTGCCAAGAGCCAGTATCTTTAAAAGAGCCATTGTTTCCAATGTTTGTTCGTAGCTTTCGATATTCTGTATAATAACTTTTGCTTCACCATTCTGGGTGATGATAAGCGGCTCTCTTTGTGTGCCCATATTACGCACGATTTCGGCAGCGTGAGCCTTTAGGTAGCTGATAGGCTTGATTTGATTTGCTAATTTCATAAATTGTTTCTCCTTTTCCCACGTCGCTTGCGCTCCTGGGATAATTCGACTAACGACTTCTATCGTCGTCGAGTCTCATTACATTAATCGGACTGATTATAGTCCATAAACAGGTCAAGTGTCAACAAGATTTAAGTAGTTAAGTAATTAAGGGTTAAGATTCCTCACACGCCTGCGGCGGATTCGGAATGACATATAAAAAAAGTTCTAGGTTCAATGTTAAAAAAGATAGATTTAAGTAATTAAGTTTTAAGTAATTAAGTTTTAAGAATTATTTTAAGTTGTGCGAGAGGCAGGGCTGTTACGTTTTTGCCGATGGGATACATTTCACTGCCAGGATAGATGACATAGCCTCGTTTACATTGCAGATCTTCAAACGCACTCCAAAATCCTTTTGATAGGACGGGACTCAAAGAATATTTAATTTCTACAGGAACAGGATGGTTTTGTTTATCGAAGTATAAGAAGTCAATTTCTGCGCCGGCATTGGATCGGTAAAAGTAGTACTGGCTGTTTTCAGGTAAAAGAGCGACTAGTTGTTCAATTATAAATCCTTCCCAGGATGATCCTATAGATGGATGTCCCGTCAATTCTTCAAATGTCTTTATCCTCAATAAAGCATGATTTAAACCGGAATCACGGATGTACACCTTCGGCGATTTAATCAGTCGTTTTTTTGTGTTGGTATGATAAGGCTGAAGCTGTCTGACAATAAAGGTTGATTCCAGTATGTCCAGATAACGGCGTACTGTCGGGGCGCTGATACCCAGACTTCCCGCTATTTTGCTGGCATTCCAGAGTTGTCCGTGACTGTGAGCAAGCATTGTCCAAAACCGGCGGAGTTGCATGGATGGTATACGAATTTCGAGCTGAGGGATGTCCATTTCGAGATATGTTTTGATGTAGCTTTCCCTCCAGATATAGCTTTCATCATCATTTTTCGCGAGATAGCTGTTTGGATATCCGCCGCGAAGAAGCAGTTTTTTAAATTGGCCGGTTCCTGTTTCAAAATAGTTCAGTGGAAAAAGCTCATGATAAATAATTCGACCGGCAAGACTTTCCGAAGAGTGGCGAATGAGTTCCGGTGATGCTGACCCCAGGATTAGAAAACGTCCCGCAATCCTTTTTTTATCAACCAGAGCACGAAGAAGGGGATACAGGGACGGCATTCTCTGAATTTCATCAATGATAACAAGTGACTTCTCAAATTGCCGCAAATACAGTTCAGCATCCTGCAGTTTATTGATGTCCGATGGTAATTCCAAATCAAGATAGACGGCATCAGGCTTGGCGATTTTTTTGATAGTTTTGGCAAGAGTTGTTTTACCAACTTGCCGGGAACCTAGAATTCCCACAACAGGGTACGTTTTTAATGAAGTCAGAATAATATCTTGGATAGTCCGTTTAATCATGCTTGTATATTAAAACATTGACTTTCAATCTGCAAGGATAAAATTAGAATATGAGAACATTATAGGGGACGCTGTTAACTTATTAACTTACTGCTTTAGAGAATATGGGGGACGCTGTTAACTTATTAACTTACTGCTTTATATTTGATGGTGGATAGAAAACACCGGTTCAATGTTCTATGTTCGTTCCTTTGTCATTTCGAGAAACGGAGTGACGAGAAATCTTAAAGATTCCTCTTCGCTTGCGCTCATCGGAATGACAGGTTGGGTTTAAGATTCCTCATCCCGATAAATCGGGATTCAGAGGAATGACAAAAAGAAAGGTCGAAGTGACAAAGCAGGTTCAGGGTTTTCCCCGTTAAAAAGCCTCGCTGCTTGCAGCGTGCCCTGTGTGAGCCTACCGGTTAGAAAGTTGAAGACTTTCTAACGGGGGTTTACTGTTTTATGGATATTCCGTTTTTTGTTTTTTTGAATTGTTTTTTACAAACGGTGCAATGAAGTTTGGTGTTTAGACTTTCACCGCATTCGCATACCCATCCTTTTTGCTTTGCCGGATTGCCCATCATTAGTGCGTGAGCGGGAACATCTTTTGTTACCACAGCGCCTGCACCAACTAATGCGTAAGAGCCAATCGTATTCCCGCAAATTATAGTGCAGTTGGCTCCCAATGTAGCGCCTTTTTTTACAAGTGTAGGGCGTACCTGATTCATCTTGCTGATTTCCGCCCTGGGATTATAAATATTGGTGAAGACCATGGAAGGACCGCAGAAAACTCCGTCTTCCAGTGTAACGCCTTTGTAAACGCTGACGTTGTTTTGTATTTTGCATTTGTTGCCGATTACGGCATCCGGACCGATAACGACGTTCTGACCGATGTTGCAATTTTCGCCGATTTTTGAACCGGATAGAACATGGGTGAAGTGCCAGATCCTTGTTCCCTTGCCGATTTTAACTTTTTCATCAACGATGGCGGTGGGATGCGCGAAAAAAGAAGTTCTAGTTTCTACGTTCGATGTTCTAGGTTTGATATCGAATGATCTTTGTTCTTTTTGTTCGATGGCTTGCTGGCAGGCTTCAAGAATTTTAAGAACGCGCAGGCCTTCTTCTCCGGATGTCAACGGCGTGGTGTTATTGACGATGGAATCCAGAAATGCCCGGCATTCTCTTTTTAAAGGCTCTTCCCAGATATCGCTCAGGTTGACGGCATTTCCTTCAGCTTTTTCTGATACAGGAATTCCATCTTTCCAGTATATCTGGTTGGGATAGTATATTAATTTTTTCTCAACGGGCTGTGTATCGTCGAAGACCATCATTCCCTGGCTGCCGATGACGACCAGTCGCTGTTCTTTAAAGGGATTGAGCCAGCTTACAAAAATGTGTGCTCCTATCCCTGAAGGGAATTTCAGGCTCGACATGGTAACATCCGGTATATGGGGATGAAGAAAATTGTTGCCCACGGCGTCTATGTAATTGGGATCTTCTTTGGTAATGCCGAGGATAACAGAAATGTCATGGGGAGCAAAAGACCAGAGGATGTTTTCCTCCCTTCGGATTTTGCCCAGTGAAAGCCTGCGGGAATAAATGTATTGAAGCCGGCCGATATGTCCTTTGTTGATTATCTCTTTCATCCGGATTACAGCAGGATGGTAGTGAAGAATGTGTCCTACAAAAAGTTTTTTGCTTTTCTCACGCGCCAGATTAACCAGGCTGAGGCCGTCCGCGTAGGTTAAGGATAACGGTTTTTCCACAAAGACGTGTTTGCCGGCGTTTAATGCCGCGATGGCAAGATTATAGTGCTCGGCTGCCGGTGTCGCAACAACAACGGCTTCAATGGCTTTATCCTTAAATATTTCTTTTTCATTGTCCGCTATTCGTACTTCAGGATAATCCTTTTTCAACTGTTGTCGAATTTTTGTGTCCGTATCGTAAACAGTTTTTAACACATTCAGTTGATTGAAGTTACGAGTAAGATTCCTGCCCCAGTAGCCGCTTCCGATTACGGCAACCTGTATCTGATGGGAAGAGGTTGAAGGATGTTGGGTAACGGGTAAGGAGTCCTTTGCAACGGGTTTCGGTTTTTTTGTTTTTTTCATATGAGTTCCTTTTTTTATGTTCAACGTTCTAAGTTCAAAGTTCAAGGTTTGGATTGCCACGTCGCACGAGGAGCTCCTCGCAATGACATCTTTTTCATATGTTCTAAGTTTTAAGTTCAAGGTTCATAGGTTCCATGTTTAGGCGCGTTATGGCCTGGAGCGAATGGGCGTCGGTGCCGTAATGCGTTATTACCTTAGTCTCTTTCAAATATTCCGCTGTTTTCTGCACTTCCGCGCCGTATAGTCCCTCAAAACTGCCGATGTTGCCCTGAAAGGCGCAGCCGATTTCTTTCAGGTAATTAATCAAAGAATGTTCCTTTGTTTTAGAACCTGACGTTTTATTTTTTGCGCTGGACAACCAGGATAGTGATATTGTTTTTTTCTTGGGCACGGCAAAAAGTCTGCATCTCTCGGGATGGGCAATCATCGGGATAAAGCCGCCGCATTTTATGCGGAAAAAAGCTTCTTTGATGAATCTGGAAGAGAGGACGTAGTTGGGGATTTCTATCATTATATATTTTGTTTTGCCGAGAGGCAGAGGTTGCTTCAGATAGCTTCCCAGAAATTCATCCAGGTAGTATTCACGGCCGGGAAGTATTTCCAGATTGATATTTTCGTCTTTTAGCCTTGTCCGAAGGTCCGATATTGCTGAAAGCACGGCCTTGTTGTCGGCATCATAGTATCCTTTCATCGCGTGCGGCGTGCAGTAGATTGTTTTAAATCCGGCATTTTGCAGGGCCAGAGCCATTGCCAGGGATTCATCCATGGTTTCAGGCCCGTCATCAAGGCCGGGCAGAAGATGGCAGTGAAAATCGATCATGAAAAAGATTTAAGTAGTTAAGGGTTAAGTAATTAAGTAATTAAGTATTAAGTAGTTAAGTAGTTAAGTTTTAAGTATTCTTGCTTAGGGATTTGATAAGACCTTGGAGCATGGACGATATTTCTTTTAGCTCATTAACGATATCTTTGTTTTCGGCGTTTTTGTAAATGCTGATTTGTTGAGCAATATAAACTTGCGTACGCAATTCAGCAGCCGAACCTTTGGCTATGTGCAAAAAACGAATATATTCTGGTTTGCTGTTTCTTTCGGCGCCTTCTGCAATGTTAGAAGCTATGGAAACAGCTGCACGCGTCATTTGGTCTTTCAAGCTGTAGTCTCTGCAATTTTTCAAGCTTTCATATATCTTTATAGCTAAGCGACAAGCACGTTTCCATACTTCCAACTCTTCAAAAGAATTATAGGACATAGAATTAAGTAATAAAGTAATTAAGTAGTTAAGGTTTAAGTAATTAAGTAATTAAGATTTGGGGGTTAAGTGGTTTTTACTTAAAACTTAATTACCTAAAACTTAAAACTATTTTTTATTTTCGTCGCGCCATTTTTTAGGGAGGAATTTTATAAGGTTTGCCCAGCTGCGAAGCTTTCTTTTTGGTCTTGGCTCTTCGTCGGAATAATAGCCGTAACCGTATCCGTAACCGTATCCGTAGCCGTATCTGTAGCCGTAGGCTTTGCCGTAGTAACGTCTGCCGTAATAATTATAACGTTCGCCTTCACCTGTTTTGTCGTTCATTACAATGCCGGCAATCGGAGCGTTCAGCCGGGAAAGAATGTCTCGCATATGCTGTGCCGCCTTTATGGGAACACGGCCGGCTTCCATGACTAAAATAACGATGTCGGAAACCGTGGTCAGAACAGGAGCATCGGTTACTGCCAACACAGGCGGTGCGTCTATTATTATGTAGTCGTAGTTTCCACGCTGCGTCAGCAGGAATTCGCGCATGGCTTCCGAGCCAAGCAGTTCTGATGGATTGGGCGGTTTTGTTCCGGCACAGATTATTTCAAGGCCGGGCATAGCCGTTTTATGTTTGGCCTGCTCAAAGGTGACATCCTTGGTCAGGATTTCGCTAAGTCCCGGGGTTTTGTCACAGCTGAACCTTTCATGCAGTGAGGAACGGCGCAAATCGCAGTCAACAATAAGCACCTTGGCGCCTGTCTGGGCCATAACTACCGCCGTGTTGGAGGAAATTACGCTTTTTCCTTCCCTCGGGAAGGTGCTGGTGAAGACCATTATCTTCTTGTCCTTGTTGATGGCTGAAAAATGCAGGCTCGTGCGCAGAGAACGGAAAGCTTCAGTGACCACTGATTGCGGCGCGCTCTGGGCAACCAGCATATCTTCTTCCGGTATGCTTACGCGTAGCTCCGGTTCGCCTTCGGTAATTTGGGGAATTGTTTCGGGCCTGGGCAGAGTTTTTTGCTTTGATTCACGCGTCACGATTTGAGGGATTATTCCAAGCAGGCAAAGGCCTATTGCCCTTTTTGCCTGGTCGGCGTCTTTAATTGTGTCATCCATGTGTTCCATCAAAAACGCGAGGGCGATTCCCACAGCCAGTCCGGCAAGCAGTCCCAGCAGGAGATTTTTCGGTATATTGGGCTTGATAGGCCACTTGGGAATTGTGGCTGTATCAACGATGCTGATATTGCTGACGGCGGATTCTTTGGCAATGCGTGCCTCTTCGTGTTTCTGGAGCAGGAAAGTGTATATGTCGGAGTTGACTTTGGAAACACGGGTCAGCTTGGCCAGTTCTTTCTCAGCACCGGGCAGCTTCTTCATTTTTTTCTCGTAAACTTTCATCTTGCCGGCAATGGCCTGTTCATGCTTGGCCAGATCGGCACGGCTCGTTTCTATTGTGGTCAGCATCTTTTTCTGTACCGCGTCAATTTGATTCTGTATGGATTTTACGGTCGGATGCTCCGTGGTGTAGCGGGTCAGGAGTTCATTTTTCTTCAATTGCAGTTCTGAAATTTTTGCCGAGAGAGGTGATATAGCCGACGCGAAAGATTCGTTTCCTATTATTCCCGGGGTATATGTGATGCCTTTTTTCATTGCCTGCTTCATGGAGTTGGCTGAAAATTCCAGCTGTTTTCGCTGAAGGAACAAATCGGTGCGCTTTTTTTCCATCTCGGAAATATTGCCTATCAGAGTGTCCGCTTCGTTGTCGAGCTTGACCATGCCGGAGCTGCTCTTGTAAGATTCAAGACTTTTTTCCGAACTTTCCAGGTCGCCCTGCATTGCTTTTATCTGATTTTCTATGAAAGCAACGGTTTTTTTCGTCTCTTCTGTCTTGGCGTCAATCGAGTTTTCTATATATGCCTCGACAAAGGCGTTGGTCATGTTCCGCGCCTTGACAGGGTCTGTACTGGAATAAGAAGCCCTGATTAAATTGGTCTCTTTTCCATATTCAGCAGCATTGAATCCGCCCTGTATTTGTGAAGCCGCATCGGCCAACGGCAAAAGATTGAGCTGGAAGCTGTCACCGGCTTTTCCTTTAAGATCGCTTAACAGCAGAGTGACTTCATTTCCTTTCATCAAGACGCCGTTCTGTCCCTGTCCTATCAGTTGACCATTACTGTCTTTTACTTCAAATTTATCGGCATCAATCATTTTGATTTTGTATATGGTATTTCCCGCTGTGGATGTGAATTCGAGAATATTAAACGAAAGCCCTTTTGATTTTTCTGAAATATTCCAATTCAGGTGTAATTGCTCGGCGACTTTCTCCGCTGTGGAACGCGATTTCATCAGAGCGATTTCCGTATTCATAATATTTGGGTCACGCCAATAATAGGGTGTGGTCAGAGAGATGTTGTGTTTATTTTCAACCAGGTGAAGGGTGGAAGAGGCTTCATAAATAGGCTTCATTCTGAAAGTGTTGAAAGCAACAATGGTAAAAACAATAACAAGGGCGAGGACAACTATTTTCCAGCGCCTCATGACAACGCCGATATAATCGAAAATGTTTATTTCCTTATCTATAGGACGCGTTGTCCTGGGCGGAGGCAAAGCTGGTGTAGTGTTCATAAAAACCTCTCTTTAGTCAAAAAGGTATTTAAGCTGGACAAAGGGCGTAAGAATCGCGCCGAAAGCCTGCAGCGTGGGCAGTATCTCGCTGAGTGCTTCGTTCCAGCTTGTCATGCCGCTCTTGGGTATATAAATTACGTCGCCTTCGCAAAGTTTCAGGGGAAGGGCATCTCCTTCTGTGATTGCGTCAATGTCCACTATCATTAACTGCCCGCGCGTGGGAGAAAGTGAACGGATAAGATACGCCTGCCTCGAATGGTAGCCTACTTTCTGCATACCTGCTGTGGCTATGGCCTGCAGAATGTTCATGCCCGAAGTCGGCAAGGGAATGGACATGCCGATGTTTCCCGCGCCGAAAACGAAAACCATCTGATTTTTATTATCGGGCATGAAGATGGTATCGCCTGGTTTCAGCCAGACATTCTGGGTCTGGTCGGCATTCATCAGGAGTTCATAAACATCCACGGGCAGTACTCTTTTATCACGGATTATTCTTGCGGCTCGGGGATTGGCGCTGGCGGCATCATAACCGCCGCCCAGGGCAAGTCCCTGCATTACATTAAACGGCTGATTCATATAGAAGACGCCGGTGTTCTTGAACTGGCCTAAAATGTATAAGGGGGAACTTTTATATTCTGTGACCTCGACGACCACTGACGGTTCATTAATATATTGTTTCAGAAGATTTTGAATGTGCTCGCGTATCTGGGACACGGTGAGTCCGCCGACTTTAACCAAACCCAGTGTCGGCATCTGGATATAGCCGCTGCCGTCCACGCGGCTGCCGCGGAAAACACTGGTTGAGCTGAAAATGGAAGAATATTCAGGAGCGCCGATAACATCAATGATGATGATGTCATTAGGTCCTACAATGTAATCGGGGTCAGGGGCAGGCTCCTCAAGGGGAGGGATTGTTACGTTTTCCACCTGCACAACAGGGCTTCCTTCCTGCGGGACGGATACAGGGGTAGTGCCCGCTTGCGTTGATGGCGCTGTGCTGACATCTATTTCTTTTACGGCGCCGGTTTTATCCCAGGCGGTGTGAACCGTTTCGAATCTTTTTGATTCCGGATTCCATTTTATGTGGCTGCTTTCCGTGGAACAGCCGACAGGAAGAAGAAAGGTTATAATCAACAACAGATAAACAGCATAACTGTAAAATTCGGATTTAAATTTTATTTTTTTTCTTTTCATGATTCTCTCGTTTGACAGTGGGATTATTGTATCAATATTTTTTAACAAAAGCAAATTGGAAACAATGATTTAATCATTTATCTGTTCAAATATAGAAAGGTGTCATTCTGAACCCGATTAATCGGTGTGAGGAATCTAATGACACTCGCTGAGAACAAGCTGTGCGACGTTCGAAGCGTAAGCCTAACTATCAAATCCCGACACATCAGGATTGGGAATTAATGAAACTCGTCGAAATCGAGAGAAACTAAGATTGAGACGTAAGTTGAATTATCCCGCGCTAGCGGAGGATATCGAAGATATCCGTGGTATCCCAGGAGCGTAGCGACGTGGGAAAGGTACTTCAGGACATGGATTTCTCCCCAGCAGAGCTGGACTATAGCCTATGGTCGAAATGACGGTTTGAAAATGTAATTTATACAGCTCCGCCCTCTGAGTTACATAGATGTTCGAAAAAAGATAAATTCACTCATTTTAATTATAGTGATGGAAATGGAATTTCTTATTAAATATTGAGGGGTTTGTCAAATAAGAATTAGAGGTTTTAAGATTTAAGTTTTAAGTGTTAAGTGAGAAAAGTTCTGAGTTCGAGGTTCGTATTTTTGTCATTTCGAGAAGTCCCGATTCATCGGGACGACGAGAAATCTTAAAGACTTCTCATCCCGATAAATCGGGATTCGAAGTGACAGGTT
>JAFGLS010000057.1 GCA_016927935.1 Syntrophaceae bacterium | reverse complement strand
GTTCCTGAATTTTGAGTCTCATTACGACCATCAAATTTCAGTGCACCTATAGTGACCCTACAGTGCCCTTTAGGGTATTTAGGGTATTCGCTTCTGAAATTTGGGTCTCATTAAAAAGTAAGTTTCTGCCTCTGCAAATAGGCAAAACATAAAATATTAATTACCCTGCCAACAATGCAGACATAACTGATCGGCCGGAAGACCTATCGCAGCAATCATATCATCAATGGTCATGTATTTCAGCGAAGTAACATTTAAGTCACGGCGAATCCAATCTATCATTTGAGCATACTTTTTGGAATTTGTATCCAAATATTCGTATGGATTTTCAATTTCTTTTCCTTCCAATGCCCGAATTGCTCTGCGGCCGGCCAGTTCTCTCGTTGTTCTTGTGGTAGAAGCATAAACACATGGAAACATCAATGGCGGACAAGCGGGACGAATATGTATTTCCTTCGCTCCATTGTCCCATAATTTTTTTATTGTTAAATTTTTCAATTGGGTGCCACGAACGATAGAATCGTCACATATTATGATGCGATTGCCTTTGATGACATCACGCACTGCACAAAGCTTCATTGTTGCGACAAGATCCCTTATTTCCTGTGTCGGCGGCGTGTAACTGCGGCCATACCCCGGAGAATATTTTACCAGAGCCCGTCGGTAGGGAATACCCGATTCCATCGAGTAACCAATGGCATGGCCGACGCCTGAATCGGGGACACCTGACACAAAATCAGCTTCAACATTGTCCCTCTTGGCTAAATACATGCCGCATCGTTCTCTCGTGCTTTCCACGCTAATTCCTTCGTAAGATGATGACGGATAACCCGTATATATCCATAAAAACGAACATATTTTTTTCTCAGAACCCGCAGGTTTAACTGATTTAACACCCTCAGTTGTCAGTAATACAATTTCACCCGGTCCCAGAAATTGCATCAACTCATAACCAAGATTTTCAAAAGAGCTTGCTTCCGTGGCCACAACATAAGACTTGTCTTCCGTCTTTTTACTTTTGCCAATGGCCAAAGGAAATCTGCCGAATTTATCCCTAGCGGCATATATGCCTTCAGTTGTTAAAACCAGTGCGCAAATTGATCCTTCTATTGCACCACGCATGGAGGCAATTCCTTCGACAATGTTGTCACCGCGATTGATCATGCCAGCGACAATTTCAGCGTTATTCACACCGCCATCTCCCATCTCTCCGAAGGAAGCTCCTTCATTAAGAAGTTCATTTACAAGTTTATTTTTATTGGCTATCAATCCTGATACTGCAACGGCATAGACTCCGAATTTCGAGCGGAAAATTAACGGCTGAGGAGTTTCATCGTCAATCGCGCCAATACCGAAATATCCCTCCAGCTTTTTATAGTCATCAACGAATCGTGATTTGAATTGAGCCTGGGATACACTGTGGACAGTTTTATAAAAACCATTTGCTCCCAAAACAGCCATACCGCCGTTTTCCGTCCCCAGGTGCGAATGGTAATCAGTTCCGTAAAAAAGTGTTTTGTTACAATTTCCCGTTGATACAACTCCGAAAATACCGCCCATTTATTTTGCTCCTGTTATTTAGCCCCGCTAAAGGGGATAAGTGCGTTAACGAAATTATTTTCTGCAAAAAAACGCAGAAAGTAATTTCTAACTTAATAATTTAGAAACAGCTTCCTTTATTCGCTTTATGCCTTCCTCGATATTTTCTAATGACGTAGCATAGGATAAACGTATATGGTTATCATTGCCAAATGCTGCTCCGGGAACAGCGGCAACGTTGGCTTCATCAAGCAAATAATCTATAAACTCCGGTGAACCGCTAATTTTTTTCCCTTTAGAAGAGCGCCCGTAAATGCCCGACACATTCGGAAAAACATAGAATGCACCTTCAGGAGAAAAACATCTTACTCCTGAAATGTCATTAAGAGCGGCTACTATATAATCTCTGCGTTTTTGGAATTCACTTACCATTTTATCAACCATGCATTGATCACAGGAAAGTGCCTCAACTGCCGCTTTTTGTGAAATGGAAGTGGGATTGGACGTATTCTGACTTTGAAGTTTACTTATTGCCGCTATGATTTCTTCCGGTCCGGCAGCGTAACCAATACGCCAACCTGTCATCGCATAAGTTTTGGATACTCCATTGACGACAATTACTCTATCTTTTAATTCAGGCACACATGTCGCCATATTGACGAATGGGAATTCGGCATAAAATATTTTTTCGTAAATATCATCAGATATAATCAATATATCTTTGTCAATAAGAACTTTTGCCAAAGAACGCAATTCATCAGGTGAATAGGCGGCACCAGTAGGATTGGAAGGACTGTTGATTATTACCGCGCGTGTTCGATTTGTTATTGCCTTCTTCAATTGTTGAGGGCTCATTTTAAATCCATCATCTTCCCTTGTATTGACAAATACCGGCTGTCCTTCAGCCAGAGTAACAATATCCGGATACGAAACCCAGTAAGGAGCCGGTATTATAACTTCATCACCGGGATTCAAAAGGACTTGGGCAAGATTATACAATGTGTGTTTGGCACCGCAGGAAACAACTATCTGTGAACGTTCGTATTCAAGATTATTATCACGTTTTAATTTAACTATAACCGCATCTTTTAAATCATCAGTGCCTCCCACGGGAGTGTATTTGGTAAAACCAGCTTCAATGGCCTTAATTGCCGCTCTTTTTATATTAACCGGGGTATCGAAATCAGGTTCGCCGGCTCCAAAACCTATAACATTACGCCCCTGAGCTCTTAAAGCGTTTACTTTTGCAGTAATCGCCAAAGTTTCCGACGGACTGATTTTCATTACCCTGGATGACAATCGCACAAACTACCCCCTGATATTATTGGTATTATATTTCTCCATTAATTTCTGATAAACATTATCCGGCACTAATCCCTTTACAGATCCCCCCAGGCTTGCAACTTCTTTTATCAATTGCGAACTAGTGTAAAACCATTTAAACCCACTCATAAGAAACACTGTTTCAATATTTTTCGATTGACGGCGATTCATCAGCGCCATCTGAAATTCATATTCAAAATCGGAAAGCGCACGCATGCCACGTATAATAATATTGGCATCTGTCATTTTCATATAATCAACCAGAAGTCCTGAATAACAGTCCACTTTGATTTCCTTGTTGTCTTGAAATATTTCCCGGATCATTTCCATCCTTTCTTCTACAGTAAAAAAATACGATTTATTAGGATTAAAAGCTATAAGAATAATGATTTCATCAAATATTCTCATGGCTCTCTTTATAATATCAAAATGACCATTGGTAATGGGATCAAATGAACCCGGGTAAATCGCGATCCTTTTTGCAAAATTATCTTCCATTATCTTTTCTCCATTTAAAAAAAGTTAAGACATTTTCACCATATTTTCTATGATCAATCAAATGAACATTTTCCAATCTAATATCAGGAATATTTTCTTTTATTGAATGCTGAATTACAATCGTACCCTCTTTCTTGACAACCTGATATTTATTTAAAATATTCAAAGTTGCTTTCACCAAATTTTTATTATACGGAGGATCGGCGAATACAATGTCAAATCTGCGCTTTTTTTTATAAATATCCCGTAATGCATGTTCCACGTCCTTTGCAACAATAAAACAGATTTTATCATAACAGCACGCTGAAATATTTTTTTTTGCAATCTCAGCAAGTTTTATATTTTTTTCCACAAAACAAACTTCTTGAGCCCCTCGGCTGGCAGCTTCCAAACCGACACTACCTGATCCGGCAAAAAGATCAATAAATGTTCTATACTGCAAAGGACCTAATACATTAAAAAGAGTCTCACGAATGAAATCAGATGTCGGTCTCTCTTTTAATCCGGAAGGAAAAAACAACTTTCTGCCTTTAGCTTCACCTCCAATAATTCTCATAACCTTTTACAATCACGGATTATAAAACACATCTCTCTATTAAATATTACTCTTTTCTTTAGCTTCCTGGCGTTTTTGCCGGTCAACTTTTATTATCCACCACACCGGACCGGAAATAGCGTAGCTTAAAGTTATGATAAAAAACATTATTTTCCACTCTGCCACTATTATAATGAATAAAACGATACACGAAAAAAAGACAGTAAAACGTTTACGGGCGAAAAGTTTCATATCCTTAAAGCTGTAATATTTAATGGTACTCGGCATCAAAAGAGATAACGTAACGACAAAGACAAGGATTAAAATATTATGAAACCTTCCTTCAGCGCCTATGTAATCAAAAAAGATAACGGTGGTGGCCACGACTGCAGCAGCGGCAGGAATAGGCAACCCGTTAAATACCTTGCTATCTACTATGCCTATCTGGATATTAAACCTGGCTAATCTTAGTGCACCTCCAAGAACAAACATAAAAGCGGCTATCCATCCCCATTTCCCATAAATGGACAATGACCAGCTGTATGCCAGAATCGCTGGAGCAACACCGAAAGATATCACATCGGCCAACGAATCATACTCGGCACCAAATTTACTTGTTGTACTGGTAAGACGCGCAACACGACCATCCAACCCATCAAAAACAACTGATATTAAGACAGCTATAGAAGCAGGAACGAAATGCTCTTTGAAAGAAGCGATAATGGAATAAAACCCGCAGAACAAACTGGCCGTAGTAAATAAATTCGGCAATAAATATATTCCTTTTTTTATACGAATTTTACGGGGAGAGTTTTCCGTACTCATGATAAATAACCCAATGTTGTCTGACCTGCTTTAACTTTATCTTTAAAATTTACGGAAACTTTAGAATCTTCCGGTAAATAAACATCCACCCGTGAACCAAAGCATATTATACCGAACCTTTCTCCTTTTCTGATATTCATTCCTTCGCTTACCCAGCAAACTATACGACGGGCAATAAGACCGGCAATCTGCACAGTCCAGATGATACGCCCGTCTTCAGTGCTGATTAAAACTTCATTACGTTCATTATCCTGAGAAGCCTTGTCTAAATTGGCGGAAAAAAACTTGCCATTGTGGTAATTGATTGTCTCAATTTTTCCTTGATAAGGAGCGCGATTAACATGAACATTAAAAATATTCATGAAGATACTTATTTTTTTAAATTTCCCGGATATCGTCCCATCTAATTCGACATTTTCTATTTTGACAATTCTGCCATCGGCAGGCGAAATTATTAATTTTTCTTCCTCCTGAAAAGATCTTTCCGGATTACGGAAAAACCAGACAATAAAAACCGTCAGAAGAGCAAAAAATGATTTTAACCACCAGTATTCGACTAAAAAAGCCACGAAAATAGTAATAATTAGGGAAAAAACAATAAATGGATAACCTTCGTGAGCAATAATGCTATCATGTTTCATAAATTTATCTTTTTCAATATAATTATGCATTTAATATCAATGGAACTATTAAAAAGAACTATCCAATGGTCCCTTATTAAATGGTTTTTTCTGATATATCAATTGACTGCTCTTGTCAATAAATCTTTAATTTTTACGCATAAATAATGAAGATATGCTGCACTCCTTTGGTATTGCATATACTTCGTATATCCTATATATTATTTACGAATAATTACCCCTTCTTAGGTTTATCTTGTTATGCGAAAAATGAAATGGAATGTAATTTTTGGCATTTTAGTAACGTCTGCTTTCTTTTCTTTGTTGCTTATTCGACTGGAATTTTTTAATAAAGTAAAAACCGCCACGGGTATACAAGTTTCCGGTTCACAAAGGCTTGAGGACAGTTGGATGAATATATATCAAAATAATAACAAGATCGGATTTGTTCACCGCACTTTTAAAAAAATGAATGACCAGTTTCATTTTAATGAAAATGTTTTTATGGAAATTAATACAATGGGCGTAACCCAAGCATTAAATATTTTAACTGATGGCGTGTTAAATCCGGACATGACTCTTTCATCTTTTAATTTTAATCTGAATTCCAGCATATTTAATTTTAATGCCCATGGTCAAGTTGTTAAAAACAAACTTATTCTCTTTACAGGCCTACCCGACGCTCAAGAAAAAATCGTAATCCCTCTAAAAAATATTCCACATATCAGCGGCAGTATTTATGATGCCGCTTTTCAGACTGATTTAGATAAAGAGAAAACCGGCAATTTTAGTATTTTTGATCCCTCAACAATGTCCATAAGAGAAATTAATGTTACAAGATATGCAGATGAAATTATTCCCATAACAGGGAAACGGGTATTGTCAAAAAAATATTGTGCCGATTTTATGGGCGCGCAACATTGCGCTTGGCTGGACAAAGAGGGTAACATTCTAAAAGAGACAAGCATTTTGGGTCTCTCTATGGAAAAGACCAGTAAAGAAAAAGCCCTCGAAGGATTGACTAAAGGGGAAGGTATTGATTTTACGCAACTGGTTTCCATTCCTTCAAATATGGAAATTACTGAGACCCAGGCGCTCCGTGCAATCAGCATAAAGATCACGGGAATAGATAACTCTTTGTATATCAACGGGAACAGGCAAAATTATCACAATAATATTCTTACCATTATCAAGGAAAACATGGAGTCTTTACCAAAATTAGACAGTCATATTCCGTCTGAAATTTTACTGTTTCTCAAACCTTCTCCGCTCGTACAGTCAAACCATCCGTTAATAATACAACAAGTTGAAAAAATTACTAAACCGACCGATTCAGCGGGACAAAAAGCAAAAAAAATAATTGACTGGATTTATCGTAATATCGAGAAAAAACCGACTCTGTCAGTTCCCAATGCACTGGAAGTACTTAAAAACAAATCCGGTGATTGCAACGAGCATTCTGTATTGGCAGTCGCTTTATTGCGTGCTGCAGGAATTCCAGCTCAATCAGAAGCGGGTTTGGTCTATCTGCGGGGCCGGTTTTATTACCATGCCTGGTGTGTGCTTTACATAGGGGAATGGATAACTGCCGATGCTGTTTTTAATCAATTCCCCGCTGATGTCACACACATAAGACTCATCCGAGGTGAAAGCGATAAACAGCTTAATTTAATCGGCATTATAGGTAAAATTAAATTGGAGGTACTAACGCAAACAAGATGATCAAATTATCTGACCTGACCAAGGATTATGGAACCACAATTGCCGTAAACAAACTCAATTTAAATGTCTCTGCCGGAGAGATTTATGGTTTTATTGGTCCTAATGGTGCCGGTAAAACTACAACAATCAGAATGATGGGAGGCATTCTCGCTCCAACTTCCGGTAAAATCATTATTGGAGGAGCAGATATGTCAACAAATCCTGTGGAGGGGAAAAAAATAATCGGCTTTGTTCCTGATAGACCATTCCTTTATGAAAAACTAACCGGCATGGAATTTTTGCGTTTTTCCGGTGAATTATATGATGTGCAACATGAAATATTTCAACAAAAAGCAAAGGGGCTTTTGCAACAGTTTGCTTTATGGGACTGGGCTGATGAACTGATTGAAGCATACTCACACGGTATGAAGCAAAGATTAATCATTGCATCCGCTTTATTACACGATCCTAAAATACTGATTATTGATGAACCAATGGTTGGTCTTGATCCGGAGGCTGTTCATATGGTCAAAAATATTTTAAAAGACCTTTCCGCCAATCATAATACCACCATCTTTGTTTCTACGCATACTTTGAGCTTGGCTGAAGATTTGTGCCATCGAATAGGGCTAATTCATAAAGGAACTCTTTTAGCGGAGGGCAATCTTGACGAATTGAAACGTATCGCTAAACTTGGCGAAGCAAAACTTGAAGAAGTGTTTCTTACAATAATAAAAGAGAATACTTTTATATGAATGACGTTATTTCTCTACTAAAACCACGCATACTTTCCTCCTTCAACGCTTTAAAGCGTGGAAACAGAAAAAACAACTGGTCACGCATTTTCATGTTCGGCACGCTGGGTATTGTTTTCTGGATAGGGACCTTTATTATCTTTTATCGCGTACTATCATATTTTCAGAGTGTACAGGACTTTGGAGATATTTTGGCCATCAAGCTTTTGTCCATGATCATTATAACTTTTTTTGTGCTTTTACTTTTCAGCAATATAATCAATTGTCTCGCCCATCTGTATCTCAGCCAGGATTTATCTCTTTTACATTCACTGCCTGTTTCATCAAAAGATACATTCTTGTCACGCTGGATTATAAGCACTTTTGATAGCTCATGGATGATTGTTGCTTTCAGCCTGCCCGTATTCTTATCCTATGGATTAATTTACAAGTCAACCGCTGATTATTATATCATTTTTTTTATCGCTATGATTTTCATGTGTGTTATTGCTTCAGCACTTAGCGGATTTTTTGTTTTATTCGGAGCTAAAATTCTTCCCGCAGGAAGAATCAGAACAATTCTTATTATTTTTGGTGTGTTTATGGTGATAATTCTTATTTTGGTTTTACGTTTGACACGACCGGAACAACTGGTCAATCCTGATAGTTTTGCTTCTGTTGTTCTTTATTTAAATTCCTTGCAAACACCCAATTCACCATTTTTACCGACAACATGGGTTATCGATGCCATTGTAGCCGCCCTCCACAAAAAATCAAATACTTATCTCCTCAATACATCTCTTACTGTAACTTTCGCCTTGATGCTTATCTTCCTGAACAGTATTACATCTCAAAAACTATATTTCGACGGTTTTTCCAAATCCCAAACTACTCCAAGGCGACTTTTTGCTCCTTTAAAATATAAGGGATTTAATTGGGAAAATTCCCTTAATTTTCTGCCGCGTGAATCAAAAGCTTTCGCGGTTAAGGAAATCAGAACTTTTTTTAGAGATTCATCGCAGTGGCCGCAGTTATTTTTAATGGCGGCTTTGATTGTTATCTACATATACAATTTCTCAGTTTTACCCGTTAATAATATGCCAATTAAAACAATTTATCTTCAAAATATATTTTCTTTCCTGAATATAGGGTTGGTTGCTTTTGTGTTATCGGCCATAGCGGCGCGTTTTGTTTTTCCTGCTGTAAGTATTGAAGGCGAAGCATTTTGGATTGTTATGGCAGCACCTGTTAAAATTAAAAATTTCCTTTGGATTAAATTTTTCTTATACTGCATACCGCTTATTTTATTAGCTGAAGTTCTGGTAGTTTCTTCCAATTTTCTTCTGAGAGTTTCCTCTTTTATGATGATTCTATCCATTATAACAGTATTTTTCCTTGTACCGGCCATTGTCGGTTTAGCCACCGGACTTGGAGCTGTCTACGCCGACTTTAAATCTGAAAATCCGGCGAATACTGTAACAAGTTTTGGCGGGCTACTATTTATGATTATAAGTTTTGCTTTAATTGCAGCGGTAATAATTCTGGAAGCGGGACCTGTATACAATATATTTATGGCTGATTTTCAGGGATATAGTCTTTCTATAATACAAAAAATTTGGGTCATTTCTTCTTTCGGATTGGCATTTTTTCTTTGTTTATTAGCAACATTTTATCCGGTGCATATCGGGAAAAATCATTTAATTGTTAAATAAAAAATTTTTATTATTTGCAGTTATATTAAAATACAAATATTATATATGTATATAAAACAACATTGAATATAAGCAAAATTGACTTGATTTTACATAATAAATAAGTTAAATTACAGAACGTTGAGTTTAAATTCTAAATTTTCAGGCTAATGCTTGAAATAAGAGGCTTTTTCTTTAATCGCAATGAATAACATATTTTCTAAAATAAGAAGTTATTTGTGAGGCAACCGTTTTTTAAAATTTTATCACTATTTATCGGAAATATTTTTTATATTATATATTATACATTTACAATAATAACTTTTTAAAATTAGATTACCGGGAGTTATATGGAAAAAATTTGCATTGTAAAAAGACGTAGAGAATACACTCAACCGGAAGTTAAAGTTACAGTTACACAACCGGCAATAAGTGAAACTATCACTCCGGAAGTTGTCGTAAGCAGCGTTGAAATAGAAAAAAATATAGTATTACCGGATAAAAAAATACCGGTGATAACTGAAGTTGCCCCCCCGGAAGTTGTCGCAAGTAGCGTTGAAATAGAAAAAGACACTAAATTACCAGACAAAAAAATTTCCGAAGATTTTATAGATAATTCTTCCTCTGTTATTTCTATAACTATGACAAAAGAGCAATCCACCTTATTGCAGCAATCGGAATATATAAAAGATCTATTGAGTGGTAAAAAAAGTGACCCTGCTCTAGATATAAAAATAACCTCTGACGGCCGACTTTCCCTCAATTACCATTTTAATGAATCCTTAATCATAAGGATGATTGCCCCAAATCAAGTTTGCCAGATGCTTCAAGTAAGTAGAAGCTTTTTACAAAAACTCATCCGCGAAAATAAGGTAAAAAGCTATAAACTTGGGAGAATGAGACGATTTTTACTGGAGGATATACTGGAATATTTGAGCAATGATACTGAATTTGCACAACTCAACAAATAAAAATGATCTTATTACGATATTTAATATCGAAGAAAAAAGATTCTTTTTAAAAAGAATCTACACGGGAGAAGAAAGATGTACTGCGATTATTGGAATCTAACTAAACCACCTTTCGACAATGTTCCCGATGCTTCTATGTATGTGGACTGCCATGAGTCTATGGAAAATATCATATCCGAAACATTATTTGCTATTAAAGAAGGCAATGAATGTCTCACTGTTATAGTTGGTGAAGTTGGTTTGGGAAAAACCCTTTCTCTCCGCGTAATCATTGATTCTCTTGAGCCGGATAAATACAAAGTGGCTTTAATTACCAATCCCGCTCTTTCCTTTGTACAACTGTTGAGAGAAATTATCGGCCAAATAACGGGCAAACAATGCGAAGTTAAAAACAAAGTCGATTTGCTGGAAATATTCAATCGCATTTTATTTGAAACAGCCGACCAAGGCAAAAAAATTGTAATTGTCATTGACGAAGCCAACGTTTTATCTCCTTCTAATCTTGATGACCTGAGACTTTTAACAAACATGCAGGATGACGAACGTAATCTTTTCACTTTACTCCTTGTTGGCCAAATGGAATTTGCCAAAACGTTAGAGCATCCGAAACGGGCTAATTTATTCCAAAGAGTCGGCACTTATGGTCATTTAGAAAAGCTGCCTTCACCGGAAGCTGTTCAAACTTACATCGAATCACGCCTTAAGATTGCCGGCACCGAAAAAAAGGTTTTTGACGATGACGCCATTCCTGTAATTTGGGAATTTTCCGAACATGGAATACCCCGCCTGATTAACAAGATATGCAAATTATGCATAAAAGCAGGCGAAACTAATGAATTTAAAACTATATCAGGTGAAGTAGCCCAGCAAATTGCCGATCGTTTTCAAAAATTAAGTAAAACGGCTGAAAAACGTAAGGCTATTACAGAGGCACAGCCGTCCGAAGAAGGAATTAAGAAACAAGAAGTTGAAAAAGTTCCTAAAGCGCCGAAGCCTTCTCTTCCTAAAAAAGAGGAAACAAAACCCCCGGTAAGACCTGCTCCGCCTCCTACGGAAGAACCTACACCGGTAAGACCTAGAATGGCTACACCTGAACCTCCGGCAAAGCCCGCTCCGCCTCCTACGGAAGAACCTACACCGGTAAGACCTAGAATGGCTGCACCTGAACCTCCGGCAAGACCCACACCACCTCCTGCGGAAGAACCTACACCGGTCAGGCCCAGAATGTCCGCCCCT
>JAFGLS010000056.1 GCA_016927935.1 Syntrophaceae bacterium | reverse complement strand
GTACCCCCGCAGGGACTCGAACCCCGAACCAACGGATTAAGAGTCCGCTGCTCTACCAGTTGAGCTACGGAGGCAACTGTTATCGGAAAATATAAAATAGGGATCAAAGTGACGCAATCCCTAAGTTTTTTTCAGAAACAGTCATTTGCTTTTCTGAACAAGGTGAGCATTCTTCTTAATCGGCCGATCCCGCTCAATAAAAATAGTTTTGCCGGCCGAAAACAAACCCGGTTGCCCTTAATCGCACGCCATTTTTACATGTTCTCCATTCATATAATGCTGTGAATTCGTCCTATTTTTACTTGAAAAAATCGACAAGTCAGCGTAATATATCAGTAACTATTGATTTTCCATTAAAGTCCCGTTCACACTGCAGTTGTCACCATGTTTTGTAAGTGACCTGGCGAAGCGGTGGGGCGGCTTCAGTGCCATCCGTTACGCAGCACGCGATTAGAACGACCATCGATCACTCTGAGGAGGCATAAAATATGAACAATATTGATCGCAATAAAAAATATTTGTCATCAGAATAAAGCGAAGAACTATTCATAGCATTGAAGGCCCGTTTTGCGAAACACATGAACCGCCATAAAGGTCTTGCATGGGCTAAAGTACAGACCCGCCTTTGCGGGACTGAAACCAATAGCGAGAAACTGTGGTCGCTCTATGAAATGGAAAGCACCGGCAGTGAACGGGATGTTGTTGGTTCTGATAAAACGACGGGAGAATATATCTTTTATGATTGTTCGGCGGAGAGCCCCAAAGGCCGCAGAAGTCTTTGTTATGATGAGGAAGCTTTATCAAGGAAGTCATCTGGGATTCATAGGAAAAGTGATCCTGTTTTCCAGGTTATAACGATATAAATCCCAAACATGGAAATTTTATATGGCTTTTTTTCATATTTCATCTTTAAATATGATAATACATTGAAAATATGACTTGCCGTAATGGTGATGTCAGGGTAAGTTTTCCATATATTTACCTGATAGGTGCACTGAATCTCGAGTATACTTCATAAATATAAATTAGTCGAATCAGATTCATGGCAAATTTCATCACACAAAACAGAGCTAATTATGCATCAACCCGACACGAGGGCTCCGGCGAAAAGTGAACTTTCAGAGCATTCCTGGAAGTTATGATTAAATACAGCAGTTCAGTGCATTCAAACCATGCACAGGTTATGCGGCATTATAATTCCTTTGGTACGGTCACTTTCAATCAAAAAAGGGGGCAGATTATGTCAGGTATCCTATCAGGGATCAAATGGCCGGTTTGTTTGATCCTCATTCTTGCTGTGGGATCTATGATTTCAGTGTGTTCTCGGTTTTCTGCTAAAAAAGTTGAATCGGTGGATCCGAAGCATGTTTCAAAAAACGAAGAAAATAAGAGTATAGTCAGGTACTTTTTAAATGAAGTTGTTGGTCAGGGCAATCAAGATGCTGTAAAGGTAATCCTCGCTCCTGATTGCAGATATTTCGATGCAGGCAGAGTTAAAACAACAAATGTTCCAGAATTTATCGACTATTTAAAGAAGGCTCGTATGCCATTTGAGAGCATTAAAATTGAGATCGATAACATAGTTGCTGAGGGGAATCGGGTTGCGGTACGATATTCATACCATTCTGTGCTTGCAGGGGAACTCATCGTGGTACCGGCGATGGCTGATTTTCTTATAGAAGATGGTAAGATTGTTGAAATGTGGCGATATATTCCCGCAAGGAAATAATCAGAATAGACATAAGTCAAAGATCCCAATAAGGCATAATGCAACAAGATGCAAAGTTTATAAAATTACAGGGATCAAAGTAACGCAGAAAGCTGCACAACCATGGCAAAATACAGTGTATTTTCAAATTTAAAGCAGGAGGTTAAAATGAAACATGCATCAAAAAAATTCAGTTATTTTACTTTCTTTTTTATTTTCCTATTCATCATTTCTTTTCTGAATGCACAGGAAAAAGTGGAAGACTTTCCGGAGGGAATTTCGGCCGACAGCTTATTGACCATTGCCCGTACTATTATTGATTCTGCTAAATGTAAAACCCTCATCACGGTGGATGAAAAAGGTAAACCACAGGCAAGAGCCATGTCTCCCTTCCCGCCGGAAGAGAATATGATCATCTGGCTGGGAACATCTGTCAACAGCCGTAAAGTAAAGCAAATTAAAAATAATCCGCAGGTAATGGTTTATTATTACGACTCCGATGGATTAAGTTATGTTTCGGTTGCCGGAACCGCTCGCCTGGTAGACGATCCGGAGAAAAAAGCGCATTACTGGAAGGAAGGATGGACCCGTTTCTATCCAGATCCGGAAAAAGACTATATCCTGATCCAGGTTACGCCGGAGCGGATGGAAATCTGCAGTTTTGAATATAAATTATTCTGGGATGAAGAGGGTAAACCGGCTTATCTGGTATTTTGATGTTATTATTAACCCCACGGACGATTATGAAGGATAAGAAATAAGATTTGTTCTTACTCTAAGGGAAGTGGAAATATTTTTTTCCAAAGAGTTTATTTTTAAAATAGAATTAAAAAATATGATTATTGCCTTAGCTCCTAAAATCTTTTTAAATATAGTTATTCAAAAAATATTTATAGAGGTAATATGTTTAGTGCT
>JAFGLS010000055.1 GCA_016927935.1 Syntrophaceae bacterium | reverse complement strand
CCGTACATGATAAAAAATTCCTGTTCTTGCTGGAAGCCTTGGCTCCAGCTGCTTAAATGGTCAATAAAAAGTGCGAAAGTTTACAGTAAGTATGATGAAAATAATATTTAGTGCTTAATTTTGAGTTTTGAATTAAGAAAAATGGAAACGCTGATTACGCGGATGGTGCTGATTTTAGAGAGTTTTACCACGAAGGCACGAAGAACCACGAAGAGAGATTTAAGGTTAAGTTTGGATAATAAGAGTCAATAAGGATTGAGAAAATAAGAGAAAAATAGAATAGACAATTAAGTTGAAAGTTCACTGAACTTTTGGCGTTCCAGTCAAAACCGCCAGTTTTGTAACAAGGAAACGCGTGAAAGCCAGTGCCCCAGACGGGGCACTGCTTGCGTGTTCCTTGTAGGCTCTGGCGGGCCTTGACTGGGCACGATGTAGCGGTGCCCTCTTTTTTTTGCGCACTTCTTCATTTCACGCCGATTATTCAGATTTAGTTTGCAAAACAGCATAGGGATCTAAAAACGACGGCGGACAAATGGCAAAAACAAAAAAGCAGAAAACGGAGTCTAATTTTACAGGGCTGCTCGCAATTAAACGCCAAGCAGGTAAAATCTACAGCCATATTCGAAAAAAATGGCTGGTAGAAACTCCTGAAGAACGGGTTCGGCAGGAATACCTGTGCATATTGGTTAATGAGTACGGATATTCTTTAGACCAAATTGATGAAGAAATTAAAGTACCCGGTAGGGGTTCGGGGAGAGGGCGAGCAGACTTTTTGATTTGGCGAACGCCGCAAGAAAAGGGGGATAAAAAGAAAGCCTTTATTGTCGTTGAGTGCAAGTCGGATAATATAACAATTGCTCCAAAAGATTATGATCAAGGCGCTAATTATGCTCAATATGAAAATGCCCCATTCTTTGTAACACACAATAATCGTGAGACGAAATATTGGAAGGTTGACCATAATCGGCGAATGCCAAACTATGACGAGATTGAAAATATCCCTCATGCCGAAGCTTCCGATAAGGATGTTAAGGACTTACTTGAAAAACTCAAAGTCCTTAACGAAAAGGAATTTGCAGACCTTCTCCATCAGTGTCATAATATAATTCGAAATCGAGAAAAGAAGGATCCAGCTGCGGCATTTGATGAAATCGCAAAAATTCTTTTTATCAAAGTTGATATTGAGCGGAAGTGGAAGTCCCAGCGGCTCAAGAGGAATTTATTTACCAAAGATTTTCTGGAGGAACAAAAAAGCGTTTTCGGTGATCCCATTAATTCACTCTTTGATCAAACCAAAAAGGATTATCGTGCCGATGGTATTTTTGCTGACGATGAAAAAGTAAACTTGAAATACAATACAGCCAAGGAAATTGTTGAAAAACTCGAACGCTATAATTTGTCCGACACAAGCGAAGACATCAAAGGAATTGCCTTTGAACGCTTTTTAGGCCGTACATTCAGGGGGGAAATCGGACAGTTTTTTACACCTCGCACCATTGTTGAATTCATGGTACGGATGGTTGATCCACAGGAGGGCGATGTTGTTTGTGACCCAGCCAGCGGTTCCGGTGGTTTTTTAATCCGTGTTTTTGAAATCGTCAAAGAAAAAATCCTTGCCAATGTCGATACGGAATATCAGACATACAAGGCCGAACTGGATAAAAAGAGAATTGATGAGACGAAAAAGGCTGAACTCTTGCGGGAAAAATACGATGAATTGCAGAAGTCGATAGACCAAAGCAAGGAAGGTTCACGGCTGTGGACTTTGTCCAATCGATGTATCTATGGAACCGATGCCAATGACCGGATGGCCAGAACCAGCAAGATGAATATGATCATGCACGGGGACGGACACGGCGGCATTCATCATCATGACGGATTTTTGAATGTGAACGGAATTTTTGAAGAACGGTTTGATGTTGTTCTAACAAATCCACCATTTGGCGCCAATGTCGAACCCAGCGATGTTGTACTTGAACAGGATATCGCTGTTACACCCGAAGCACTCCAAAAATATGAAGAGTTATTTGGAGAGCTTTATATAGAGGCACGTGAACGAGTGATAGCCCAGAAAGGAAAAGCCATTGCTTCATTGTTTGATTTGCCGAAATCAAATACCAGTAATATAAAAACTGAAATACTTTTTATTGAACGGTGTTTAGACTTGTTGACACCCGGAGGACGGTTGGGGATTGTTTTGCCGGAGGGTGTTTACAATAATCCGTCCTTGCAATATGTTCGGGATTTTTGCGAGGATCGTGCTTATTTAAAGGCGGTGGTTAGTTTGCCGCAGGAAACATTTTTTGCATCGGGTGCATCGGTAAAGGCCTCATTGCTGTTTATGCAGAAATTTACGGAACAAGAAAAAACTAAATTCGAAAAAACCTGTTTACAATCTACAGATGAAATCAAGGGAAAATACGCAAAGGAAATTGCGACTGAAACCGCCCGATTAGAGGGGTTGATTGAGACTGCAAAAAAAGACAAGGACACAGACAAACGGAAATTGCTGCAAAAAGAATTAACCGATTACATAAAACAGATGAATGAAAAAATTGCTACCGAAAGCAGATCGCTTCTGAAAGTTCGCTTTAATTATCCAGTTTTCTTTTACGATGCCGAAAAAGTGGGTATTACGGCAACAGGAGAAGAAGATCAGAATGAACTGTATCCTAATAACAATCAACCTAATGATATCGAGAAAACCGCACTGGAGCACTATCACTGTTTTTCAAAGAATCCCCAATCATATCTTTCGGGAGCAAAACGGTAATGTGTGATATGGTTTTGCCAAAAACATTTGCAGTGATGTTTAATCGGATTTGCCATCGTTGGGATCCCCAAAGTTTCCATGGAATCGAATGGCACTGGACTTCTAATGTTTTTGCCCCTATCGGTTCCATTCTTGAATTGAGGAAAGAAAAGGTTGACAGAAAAAAGTGCAGATTTTCCGAATTACAACCAATTACGATTCATTTTGACGGCTCAATTGATAGGCGTATTCTGAGTGGTAATAAAGAATATTCAATGGATTTATATCGCGCCTATCCAGGCGATATTGTGGTTGCTAAAATTGACCTTAAAAACGGGGCCGTAGGGGTTATTCCAAACGATTGGGCCAATGTGGTCGTTACGAATCATTTTGCAGTTTATCGCCCTGACGCCAATAAGTTAAATCCTAACTATTTTCTTCTATTAACTCAAGCATCGTTTTTTAAGGGTTATCTGTGGCGTAATAAAGTCGGCGCAGAGGGGCGAAAGGAAGTCAAACTCGATTTCTTTGAAAATACTGAAATTCCGATCCCGCATATATCTATTCAGCGGGCAATCGTAAATTATTGGCAAGAAGGACAAAATGAAATTATTACGATGGACAAAGAACTAAAAAATATCCAAAAACAATCAGAGCTCTATATTACAAAAACTCTGGGTATTTCATCTCTTGGGAACAACATCTGTCAACGCTTTTTCGCTCTGATGTGGGACAAAGTTGCGAGGTGGGATATTGTTTTTGCCAAAAATGACACCAATCTTTTTTCATCAAGTAAATACCCCACAGTGAAACTCAGAGATGTGATACTGCCCCTCAAACAGACGAATCGCAGGATAACTCCGGCCAGATTCCCTGACGAGGAGTTTAATTACGTGGGCATGGAGAATGTTGAATCCATAACAGGCAGAATAGTGGGGTTTGTTCCACAAAAAGGTAAAAACATTAAAAGCTCGTCCGTTCTTTTTGATGAGGAGCATATTTTATATGGAAAGTTGCGGCCGTATTTACGAAAAGTTGTTGCACCGGCCGTACATGGGTTAAATTCCGGGGTGGCTTCAAGTGAGTTTATTGCGATAAAACAAAAAGAAGAAATCGATAAAATGTATTTGGCAGAATATTTGCGTTCAACTATTATTGCCGAACAGGCAAAGATGGCAATCGGCGCCAGAATGCCAAGAGTGTCAACGAATATGTTTTTAGATTATAAAATACCTCTTCCCCCATTCCCCATCCAACAGCAAATTGCTGATAGCCTTGAAGATTTCCGCAAAAAAGGCGAAATTATCCTTCAAAAAATTGAAACGAATAAAAATATCTATAAACAAGAAATTGAATTGATAATTCTTGGGAAGAAGAAAATAGAGGATATATAATTGGATGTCAATGGGGGGTCAGAGATGTTCCTCAAAGTGTCTGAGAGACACGACTGATCTTGTAGTTTCAATCGCGCTTACGCTGTTGAAACGTATACCAGGTTGGATTGTGGGCGGGAGCGGTTTATGTGGTGGAATGCTTGCCGAACAAGGCTTATGAGAAATTGCTCAAAGCAAGCTTTTTCGCATCTGGCTCATTCACCTTATCCGTCAGGGCGATATTATGAAAAACCGCTGGGGGAGGGGAATGATTTTTGGGGTTTCGGGGGGAGATAAATACAGTTATCAGTCTTTTTCAGTTAACAGTTAGCAGTTGAGTTAATCAGTTCTTAGTTCGTAGTTCGGAGTTACAAGACAGCCGTACGTTGTAGGG
>JAFGLS010000005.1 GCA_016927935.1 Syntrophaceae bacterium | reverse complement strand
AGGGGTCTTTGGTCTTATTCCTGCGACGTGTTACGTGCTACGTGTTACTTGCAATCTAGTATCCCTGTGACCGGTGTCCTGCCTGCCCCACACCCGTGTGGTATGGGGTGTCCTGTCACCTGATAACCTGCTCGGCCAAACGCTGCAGATCCGGGTTTGCCAAAGCCAGTGCTTTTTTCTTTACCACCCTGTAGAAATACTCCCGTTCGGTCTTTGTCAGCTTTCTGCCCTGCAGCCTTTTCAGGAATATCTCCTTCTGCCTGACGGTAAAGATCTGGGAAAGCGCGTACTCCAGAGACAGCTCATTGCGAATCCTGCCGACCTTATCTATATCGGCGCTCTCCTGTGTAAAATAACTATCAAAGGCCTTCCTGATCCTCTGGGTATCCAACTGCCTGTTTGAAATACGGATTTCGCTATCGGTATCGAAACCACGCGCCAACTCCTTAATCCGTTTCTCATCGCCCGCACCGCTCTCACCGCGTAGTGTGTCGAGCCACGGAGATTTCAGTTTGAGAAACCGGTACAGCGCGACGGACATCGCCACAAGATCGCGGAATACGGCGTACTCCTTTTTGTCCAGCGCTTTTTTGACGGCCTGCGGGTTATACCGGTGATTTTTATTTATATTGGCAAAGATCACGGGAAACCCCTCCCACAATCTCGTGTTCCCGCTCTTTATCACCCCGGTAATGGTCTCGTTGGCATCCACGTCCTCCTCGGTCTCCAGAACGGGAAACCCCAGTTGCCCCATGCCTTTCAATAATTCTTTTTTCTCCATCTCACCGCTCCTTTTCCACTCTTCGTAAAAAAACCTCCAAATTCTTCAACACCCTCTCCTGGGCAACCTCATAAGAAGCAGTCTCTGTAAAGCGCTTTTTAAAATACTCCGCATCTATCTCACTCCTTTTGGCGCCGAACAGGGTCATACAATCTTCGAAGTCCACCTGGGTACCCCGAAAAAGCTTGCTGATAAGGATGTCATAGACATTTAATATGCCTAAATAGACATAGGCAAACTCCTCAAACACTATATGCCTCTCCGCCTCAAGAGGAGAATCCAGCAGTTCGGTCGTATGGATGGTCTTGCCGCCAAACAGGTCAAAGGTGACCTTACCGCCTCTGCTGTAGCCGGCGCCGGTCAGGCGCGCATATCCCATCTCCTTCATCTTGGATACCAGATAACTGTGCTCATCTAAATTCGGAACTATAAGATCGACGTCCTTTGTCGACTCTTTCAGATTTAAAAGCGTAAGCGCCGTTCCCCCGCACGCGATAAGATGCACCCTGCGT
The DNA here is from genome assembly GCA_016927935.1 of Syntrophaceae bacterium. Classification (GTDB taxonomy): domain Bacteria; phylum Desulfobacterota; class Syntrophia; order Syntrophales; family Smithellaceae; genus Smithella. The sequence goes on along the minus strand of JAFGLS010000005.1, from coordinate 19,666 downwards.
CTTAGAAAATGATTCCACGCGCCTATCTCGTTCAGCAGTTCCTGTTTGTCAATCCTGTATCCGTTCATATAAGCACCGTATAGGTGTGGAGGTATTCATACATAGATATGTATATATATATACATATATCTGTATAAAATTTACCATAAAAAGGGTGTGCCGTCAAGCCGCATTTTTTAAGGCGTATAACATATTATTTTATGGAAGGTTATGTAGGTCCCTTTGAGCGGCTGACGGTTAGAATTAGTTCTTCGGGTTGCACGGTTTCAACAATAGTTCTGCGGGTTACTCGAGTTCATTATAGCGTCTAGCGGATAGCGCTTAGCGGTTAGATTTTTCTTTTTCTATATGCTAGCTATACGCTAGAGAAAAACTGGCGAACCCGCGAACTGTTTTTCCTACCGGTAATTACAAAACGCAAGGGGAATGGGAAAATTGATGTCTCTGAGATGCGTGATCACGGCCTGGAGATCGTCCTTGACCGGTGAGGTGACCCGCACCTTGTCGTTTTCGATGGCCGCCTGGACCTTCTTGATCTTGAGGTCCTTGATGATTTTGACCAGTTCCCGCGCCCTGTCCTTGTCTATCCCCTGCGATATCGTCCCGACCTGACGGATGTATCCCTCGAACGCCTTCTGGGGTTCGCTAAAGGAGAGGAACCTCATCGAGACCTTCCTGCGGGCAAAGCGGCCGGCGAGAATATCGACGAGCGCCTCCATCTTGTAATCATCATCCGCAGTGAGGGTTATCGTGCGCTCTTTGCGGTTATACTCTATCGAGGCCCTGCTGTTTTTAAAGTCGTAGCGCTGCGACATCTCCTTTTTTGCCTGATTGACGGCGTTATCCACCTCCTGCAGGTCTACCTCGGATACGATATCAAATGAAAACTGTGCCATGTGGGACTCCTCTGTTAGCGTTTAACGTATAGCATATAGTACTAAAATCAAATATCAAGGTGCCCCTTCGATGCAACTCAGGGCAGGCGAGTTCGCGGGTTACTCGAGTTCTGCGAGTTCGCGAGTTCAAAAACTCGTGTCATTCCGGGCTTGACCCGGAATCCAAAAAAAGTATACTGCTCCCCATTAACAGACAGGGCTATACGCTACTATGTTCGGGAGAACTGACGGTGTTTATTCTGAGTTATATTATTTGTAATTTATCGAAAATTATTTCTTTCTTATTTAAAATTACATTCCCCATACTTATTACTTCCCCAGGCAACAACCGTCCCATCTTCCTTTAGCGCTACTGTATAAGCCCCACCTGCTGATATTGCCGTCACATTGCTTAGACCTTTTGGAACCTTGCATTGTCCATCCTTATTCAACCCCCAGGCAATAACCGTCCCATCTTCTTTTAGCGCTACTGTATGTCCAAGTCCTGCTGATATTTTTACCACATTGCTGAGACCTTTTGGAACTTTGCATTGCCCAACATCATTCTCTCCCTCGGCAACAACCGTCCCATCTTCTTTCAGTGCTACTGTATGATACCCGCCTGCCGCTATTGCTACCACATTACTTGAGCCTATACATGAGCCTAGCCCATACACATTATCTCCCGCATATCCCCCGGCAATAACTGTTCCATCTTCCTTCAACACTACTGTATGTCCACGTCCCGCTGATATTGCTACCACATTACTTAAGCCTTCCGGAGCATTGCATTGCCCATAGATATTACTTCCCCAGGCGACAACAGTCCCATCTTCCTTTAGCGCTACTGTATGCTGCGCGCCTGCCGCTATTGCCGCCACATTACTTAAGCCTTCCGGAACATTGCATTGCCCATACTTATTATATCCCCAGGCGACAACAGTCCCATCTTCCTTTAGCGCTACTGTATAAGCTCCGCCTGCCGCTATTGCCGCCACATTACTTAAGCCTTCCGGAACATTGCATTGCCCATCCTCATTCCATCCCCGGGCAACAACCGTCCCATCTTCCTTCAATGCTACTGTATGTCCAAGTCCTGCTGATATTGAAATTATTTTTCCACTACCTGCAGAAAAACCTACACCTGTCAATCCATAAAAAAACAAACACATCAGCCCAGCCAATCCTGCCATTTTCTTTCCCATTGTATCTCTCCGTTTTTTATATCCATAATAAACAAGCCCAATTCCCGCTATCTATACTTGCCCAGCTGTGATTACTAAAGTTTGCGGGAATTGACGCTATGTATTCTTATTATAATAATCGCTGTCTTCCCGAATTTGTTTCCCTTCCTCAAGAATATGAGCAGTCCACAAATCAGCAAATTGCACCAACAAAGTCAAAGGCGTTTCTTTGTGCACCACTTCCCTGTTTGAATCAATATATTGGCCGTCATGATACAGAAGAGCCTGGGCCTCTGAATCCGATAAAGGTATATATTTCGCGATCAAATATAAGCTGCGCGCGGCTATCCCCATATATACTTCCCCGGGATTAATTGTATAAGTCATATTCCGGTTCTTGATTTCCCATTCATTATGATTCTTAAAATATCTTGGTTTTCCGGGCATGCCGATTTTTCCTACATCGTGCAGAAGGCCCACAATCACACATGCCTCTTCTGATATCTGGGGAGCCAGTACATCCCTTAGCTTAAGAAGAGTCTCCGCGACCCCAACCGAATGCTCCAAGAGACCCCCTTCTTTATTCAAGTGAAATCTGGTGCTCGCCGGGCTATCAAGCCAGCTGGATTCTTTTTCAAGCATACCGATAAACTCATCAAATTCCTGCTTACGTTTAACAACCTTCTCTTTTAATATTTCATAACGCTTCTTTACGGTCATCAGCCATCCCTTTCTTTGAGAAAATCGGATATGTATTCCGATAATTCCTCCGAATTAAAATTATCGTGTTTCCCTGAAAATATTCTATAGCGGTCGATGCTGCTATTCTTTACGGGGATTATCTTTTGAATAGACTCTTCAATTTTTCTCCATTGCTTAATTTTTGCGGTCTTGCCGATTTTCAGCTTGGAGGTATCTAATACCTGTATAAACAGTACTGACTTAGCCATGCCGATACGTTCATTATTCTCTGACTCATGAATGAAATAGTGTGTTAATGCTGAGGCAAGAAACTTGCCGCAAATCTGCGTTGGCTTGATATCGGCCTCCTCAATCTCGATGATTACCCTGATCCGGTCGTTAACGGTAATCAAGAGATCAACATTGCAGTATTGGGTTTCGCGTGAACGTTCTTCAGAAATAAATAGAGGGATGTGCTGGTTACCACCGCAGGCGGGATCTTTTATTACTTTTATTTTTGTGTCCGAAGAAAACGTTTCGCTCATTAAAGTGCCGATAACTTTATGCAATTCGTGTTTTATTTCTGAAGGCATCCTAACCTCCTTTTCCTGTTTAAGTTTCGTCATCCTTCCGAAACTTCTTCCCGCAATGCGGGCATTCGACTTCATTAGTATCGAAAAATAGGCTGGAAAACATATCAACTCCGCAATGCGAGCATTTCACAACATACCCGGCACACAAAGGCTAAACATTTTGTAAATATGGTCATGGTGGTTCAATGGGTTAGTGTGTTCTCGGGTTCAAGGGCTGACAGTTGTGTTTACAGGTCTCCCAGTAGGCGCGCACCCGCTCCGCCTCAAGCCGCCTCTGGCCGTCAATCAGGGTCTCCCTCACCCTGCTGAGGAGTGCCGGATAACCGGAAAGCATCTTTCGGCTGACTTGAAGGGTCATATTGAGTTCCTTGTTTTTTTCCGGGCCCACCACACTGCTCTGGCGGGCCGGCCCGCAAATCGCAACCGTTTATAACAACGATGTTATTGCCAGCTTCAGGATCTTAAAATTTTCTTTTGTATAATACTTTCTGTCTTCTTCCTCAAGCAGAGAACCAAGTTTCTGGGTATAATCCCGCCTGCTAAGCGCCTCTATGTCATTTAAGAGCCTCTCCAAATCCGCGCGGGGTACGTTCAGCCGAATGCCTCTCTTAAGGAGAAATTCCATATCAAATACATCCCTGACCTCTTTTCTGTCTAAAAAGGCCTTTATCTTTCTTTCGAGCACGTCTTCAAGGGCAGGCACCGTTACAAAAACCTGAGTATCCGAATACGTACTATAGGCAATGGCCTGTTCGGTATGTATCTTTTCGATATTTTTTCTTATCTCTATCTTCAGGCTGTTGGGGTACTCATCCGATTTAGCTTCAAAAAGCAGTGTGTGAAACTTGTTTGCCGCGTCTTTCAAGGTATACAAGCCAGCAAGATATCTTTTCATATCGCCGAATAGCTTTCGTTCATCAAGCTCCTCAACGATCCAAAAATCCAGATCGACGGAAAACCTGTTCAGCCCGTAACAAAGCCTTAGCATCGTCCCACCGACAAACACAAGCTGTCTGAGGAACTTTCCGCTATTTAACCTGTCAAGCATTTCTATTTCAAACTTCTCATGCCGCGTTAGATTGCGCATAGTCTTTTGACGATACCCCCGGTTTTGGCGGGAAATTTTTTCAGTATTTCCCTGACTTTTTTTCTATCCAGTTTATCCGTATCAAGCGAGCTGAAATCCGGCTTATACTTTCCCACCGAATAGAGATACACCGAATCCACAAAAGCCTTCTCCTTTGTCGCGATAAAAAGGCCTTCTCTTCTGACGAAACCGAAATAATACTCTTTTTTCAGTTTATAAAAATGAAAGCCGGCGCCCTTTACGGTAAACCTGACGGATCTCTTTATAGAGGCGTTTTCATAAAAATCTCTCTGCAGTTGCGTCGTAACGCCGTAAAACGATAAAGCAGACATAAATGAAATATAAGAAGGGACCTGAAGAAAATTGGCGATTTTAAAAAAATCCTGTCCGGATAACGTGTCCCATTTCTCTTCCGATACGTAAAAATCTTTTTTTAACCGCAGAAAGATGCCCTTGGTGACATAGCGGCTGCACATAACCCGTGCCGAAGGCGCTGTTATGCCTAAAAGCCTGCTAATATCGCCTGTATTGAAAAACAGCTTTTTTCTTAATTTTCTTAATCGGTCAGTGTTTTTCATAAATATAGATAGTTAACATTTTTGTTAATTATATATCCTTATTAGAAAGGTGTCAAGAAAAACCCTATCACCTTATAACCACTTGATACGGCTTTAGTTATATCGATTTCTGGTTGCATATCACCCTATACCACGCGGGTATGGGGTGTCCTGTGTCTTGTATCGGGTTCTGAGGAATTAACACCGTTTTTTTACAAATCTAACGGGAATATTTTAATAAAAAGGGCTGAACATAAAGTCCAGCCCGGATAATTGTCTTACTATAAGCTATTAGTTTACATTATTCTTGCGGAGCTGCCGGCAAATTCACTACAGTATCAAGCATTTTATTCAGGTCATCCAATTCTTTTCTAACGTTATCCAGCTCTATTTTAGTGCTATCCAGCTCTTTTTTAAGGTTATCTCGCTCTGTTCCAACGTTATCCAGCTCTATGTTAGTGCTATCAAGTTGTTTCTTAATACTATCCAGTTCCTGTTGTTTTGCCTGTGACTGGGCAGTAAGCGTGCCTATCTCTGCGTCTTTTTGTTGAATTACCTGATTTAATCTGCTCACTTCATTGTCCAGCTGCGCCATTTTTTTAGAATCTACGCAGCCGCTCGTTGAAAAAGCAAGCAAAAGTAAACACAACAAAGTAAAAATAATCTGTTTATCTTTCATCGTGCGTTTCCTCCTTTTTTTTAATTATATCACTTGCATTTCAAAATGCCAGAAGATTTAGAATAAACAAAAATGGAGAATTGACCCTGTTTATACTCATTTATTTTGATTGTGTTTTTCTATAAGCAATGCAAAAAGGGCAAACTTTGGAAATCTTTGCCATGACTTTAGCAAATTTGGATTCGGGACACTTCCGAGCGAATATGCAAAAAGGACATATCCGGCACACAAAGGCTAAACATTTTGTAAATATGGTCATGGTGGTTCAACGGGTTAGCGGGTTCTCGGGTTCAAGGGCTGACGGCCGTGTTTACGTTTATCCTCGAAACACATTCACATTGTGCCATTCTAAAAACTCTGGTGAGGGGCGATCAGCCTGAGTTAAAGGCATATCGATTGTGCTTCCATGGTATCTGTAATAATCACGGCCATTTTCGAATTCTTCCTTAATTCTTCGACTAACATCGACGTGCATATCTTTAGTGATTGTTACGTAGCCTTTGTCAAATAAGGCGTGTAAGTCGCGTCTTAGAAGAAGGCCGTTGTTTACGAGATGTGGGCCGTTTTCTGAATAAGATTTAATATGCACTGCATCAAGAGCTGGAAAAGTTCGTTCGCTTGTTATTGCACAACGGCGATTGTATGCATCAGCGACAAGCACTCGAAAAGCCCCTTGGCCAAGACGAGGCAATGTGATAATCGGTTCTCCATATCGTGGTGGGGTCTCTTCGCTCACTATTTGACTTACGGATAGTACAGTTTGCAATTGATTCCAGAGGGTTCGCCCGGCCTCTTCAGCCAAATTATACACACGCCCTTGAACGGTAGCAAATCCCCAGTCATAAGGGACCGGTATCCAACTTGATTGTGGAAGGAAAAAAGGCTGTTCTAATATGATGCAACCTATCTCATAGTCAACCGTCCAATCATCTTTTTGCCGGCGGTATTTTGCTACTCGTGCACGCATTTCCGAAAAATTTCTTGCTCCATTTGAAATGCCAAATGATTCCCAAGCAAAACTAATAGGTAATGGGCTAAAATGGGTATAAATGCCTCCTCCTACGATATAGTCATCCGGACTGTGTAATTTGAACAGAAACAGTTCTCCGGGTTTGAGTACCCGGAATCGTCTCGTATCGGAAGGGCGCCAGAAATTAACTTCTTGCAATGATGATTGATTGCTGAGTAAATCAAACCAGTCTCGATCTGTAATCCCCACGTAAGCGTTCATCGTTTACAACCTTTCAGATGATGAATATGTTTTTTATTTTGCCAAATTAGATCCCATTTGTCTTTGTAGTCTTTAACATCTTTGAAAGAAATCCATCCTGACTTTTTATTTTTGGCATAACCAACTAAACGCTCCACTTTTCTTTTGGGGACAATGAAATATTCTGGCCTTTCATTTACTTTATTAAGATAACAAAAGACATATATATCAGGATGTTTTCTCTTATTGGTGTAATCTCCCAAAGCCCAAGGCGCTGGATTCATTAAGCCTTTTACGTCAATCGATACAGTTTTTCTTGGGTCGCCTGCCTTAGCTGCTAATATGTCAATTGCCTTTTCGTTTCCAAACGTTATGGTTACAATGTGACCTTGTTTAGTTAATTCTGCCGCGACAAATAATTCTGCGGCAAAACTTGTTTGATTTCTATTCGCCATGCGTCACTTTGAACTTCCCCTGAAGGCGTTTGCTAATTTTCTGAAGTGTTTCTGGAGTATGTTTATAGCTCCTTATCAGCTACTATTAAGGCGCTTCGATTGATTCTCGCAGTCTTAACTTCGTACGCAATAATTACCTGTCGCTTCATCCGCCGAAAACGGTTTCCTTATCCCCGTACTCAATGTGAATTACCCTGCCCTGTTTAGTGAAATTAGAATACAGTACGCCCTGGCTGTACCACTCATCTAAACCGGTTGCTTCGTCTTTAACGCTTCGCCATCCTAGCTTTTCTAGACCGATCTTTAATTCATTAAAGTCATTTTGCCACAACCTCATAACTTCTCCCCTGTCAGGTCAATTTGTATTTTCCACGCCCCACGAATGTCAGATATCCCTTGTCACGTAAGAACTGGAGCTGCTGGCGGATTTTATCTCTGATGTGTCTGTTATCCGGATGTAAATGGCTCAGTTCGGCTTCAAATGTATATACTTCGGTGAGACTAAATTCGCGTTTTCCGAGACTATCAACACACCTCATTACATCAAGCAGCCACCCCCTTGCTGCAATCTCTTTTTCTTCCCTTAAGAATAGGGTTTTCTTCCAACCGGACAACACTTTTCTTTTTGGTTGAATTTCCCGGTTACGAACTAAAAATATTTTGCCTGTCTGTGGTATCCGGTTAAGCAGAATATTACAACCTGTCCAACCACGGCGCCTGGCCGTTGACGCGAGGGGTTTTCGCTTTTCAATTATTTCCGGTACAAAAAAGTGCTTTGGAATAACAAGAAAGTTTATGACCGTTAAATTAGCCGCGTCGTAATTGAGCAGGAAAAGGTTTGGGTTGTGGTTGCCTGTTAACCGTTCCAGCATCGTCCTGTGCGCGCCGTCGAGGATTTTGGTGCCGAAATGATTTTGTTTGCTCTTCAATTCAAAATCTTCACAGCAACAAGAACAATAAAAATCGGCCACAGGCCTGTTGTCAGGATGTTTTTCTACCCTTGCTCTTCCGCAGCTTGGACAATATATTTCACTGCCAACCCAGCCCTCCGTCAAAACGCGCGCGCGCTGTGCATTACTTTTGTAACGATTGATGAGCTTTGCGTTAAAAGCGAGTTTCATTTTATTGGTGGTTATTGACTACCAGTTAAAACGTCCTTTAAATCAAAACTCTTCTTTCCCTTTTCATAATCACGGGCAAGCTCGTATGATACAACCCTCTCAAAAGAGGTTTCAAGAAGATACGGATTTTCGGACAATAACCTCTGAAACGCATCTTCGGGATCCGTCCCGGTCGCAAACCCGATAACCTGCATATTCTCTATATCCTGCTCTCTGCCGCCGACTTCAGGCTGAAGTGTCCGTCCTTCGTTAGTGAGAAAAATGTATTGCCTCATGAAAGTCTCTTTTTATTCCTGCAGAAATAAAACGTGACATTAAATTATTTCATATTTCAAGGGCTGCCCCCGTTTAGGGGGCACATAAGAAATGCCTGCACCAGATTTCAGCATCGCAGATCACAATACACATATAAATTCAGCGATCACCATAAACTCGCCTTCTTCAGAATCCGATATGTTAATAGGAGCATAAGCGGGATTTAGCGGTAAAAGCGTGATTGATTCGTGTCCCCAAGATTCATCTTCGTAAACCCTCTTCTTGCTGGTGTATTTTTTTACAGTATAGCTACCTCCGGCATCAGGGTCTGAAATACTGCTATGCTGGACTAACACAATCTTATTCTGACGCGTCCCTTGGACTCCCCACCGAAAAACACAATAAGAATCATTCGGAATCAGTGGTTCCATAGAATGTCCAACTACTTTTGCAACAAAGAGCCTGTTATTTATTTTTTTTCCGATGTCAGCCTTAATCCAGCCTTCCGGTTCGCTATTCATGCCCTGACCGAAATTGCCTGCGGCCGCTTTCAATGAATACACAGGCAAATACTCGGACCATTTCCTCTCCTCAGGAATGTCATATAAAAGCTCATCGACAGTGCTCGGGATGTTAGATAAAATATCAGATACATAAAGTGTCTCTTCAGGTTCTGCCACCGTTCTTTTTATCTGCATTCGCGACCTGAAGAAAGCTTCTGTCTCTTTATCCATAAAATGTATATATACACCTTTATGGGCCCGCGAGAGCAATACCCGGTATACGCTTTTAAGATGTGCAGTCAGATCGGGATTATTCCTCGTCACCATGGAATCAAAAGATTTGTCTGGTCTGCTGATCCAACCACCCTCGGACTCCCTATAGACAAGGTCCGGCCCAAAAATTACCCCAATATAGTCAAACTCAAATCCCTGCGCCGTATAGACTGTCCCTACCTGTTCCATGCCGGACCGATGGGTTGCCCATCTCCAAAATGCATTTTTCGGTTCCCAAGGCATTGCAAAATTACCTATCTTAACGTCGTTCACTAAAGAGCCGTCAGGATTGGGGCCGCTCCATGGCCAGCAAAATCCTGCGACAAGACGTGCACAATTCTCTTTTTCCTGGTTCTTTTTATCGATTTCTTTCTTGAGCACGATCGGGTCGTCAAAAAATTTGAACTCCATCTTTGCATCAAAATAGCTTATGTCCGAATCCCTTACGTCCAGCATCTTGTCTAACCACTGCAGATAAGCATCTGATCCTGAACAACGAAATTGTGTTTTTAACTCAAATTCTGCCATATCTTCATCATCCATGCCGAATCTTTTCGCACTTTGTTTAATGAGTGCTATACTGCCTATTTCTTTTGGTCTGACAATCTGGTGTTCATCGATAAAAAATATGGAGAGTTTCGCCGGACGTATCAAGTCATCTATCTGCGGATTGTGGGATTTGAATCTCGAAGGCACTCTGAAATCATTGCTATTGGCCCTTATCCGATGTGCTTCGTCACAAATCAGCACTTCTATTTCGTTGTCCTCATGCTGCGTAAAGTTAAAAAAGAACTTAAAGAGATTGGCTGCCCTTCTGCCTACTATGTTCCTTAAGGTATTTGTAAACGCCGAAGAACCAGTGGCGTGATAAACAACTCTCCCCTGACGCATCAACTCCGCCATTACCTCCAGCGCAATTACCGATTTGCCGGTACCCGGTCCGCCTTTCACTATTACCATGGATTTCTTTTTGGTTTTGGCCAAATGCTTGGCCTTGTGCATAATAGCGTTAAACGCGGCGATTTGATCGTCAATCAATGTAAAAATCTGCTGTTTATTTATCATCTCCTTGGTGTGCTCAAGCAATTTTTTCGAAGGCCTTACAGGACTTGTAATAAATCTATTGAAGACCTCGAACCCAACATCGTTTTTCAGCCGGTCCTGTAGATATCGGCCAAGCGCCTTTACATCTTCTTTTACAAAAAGCGGGAATTTATTAACAGCGCTCTCGAATTTTGCCTGGAATAGTACATCCTTTTTAAGTCTTGAATAATTATGGCAATAGGCACAAGAGCTAAGCTTCACGGGAGGAAATTCCCGGAAAATAAGGAGGAAATCCTGAAGATCAAAATGGTATCCTTCGACTTGCAGGCAGGGATGAGCTACTTCTTTTTTTCCGTGAAAATCAACTACAATGTTGCCTTCAGCTTCACAATCATAAATATGCTCATTAGACCATTGCTTCAACTCCATCAAAACTACGCTGTCACGATCGAATCGGTCTTTTCCGAACAATAACACATCAATGCGGCGGGTGGAATACGGCAGCTCATATTCAACAATAAGTTTATTGTCTTTAAGGCCCGAATATCTGAAAGAATTGTTCAGGATATTTAATGATTGCTGCCAAGCGCGGTATTCGCTTTCAGACGGTGATTTGTGATAATAGGTGCGGAAGCGTTCCTGCGCTATGTCAGCAATTCTATTCTGGGTAATATCCCGATCGAACTCCTGAATAGTTCCTTCGTATAATCGCATAATTATAGTTTATTATATTTTGTATGCTTGCCCCGTACTTTCGCCACTGGGTACTTCTTAGCGTTTTTTGCCAGTTTTTTCTCCATCGAACCTATCAAATCAATGCCCAGGTTATCAGCTAGCTCAAAGAGGTACAACGCAATATCGGCGATTTCGTCCCTGATCTCATCTATGTTATGTCGCGCATATTCTTCAACTTCTTCAATGGTTTTCCACTGGAAGTGCTCTAAAAGTTCAGACGCCTCAAGTATAATTGATACCGCCATATTCTTGGCGTCGTGAAATTGCATCCAGTCCCGGTCATCGCGGAACTTCTTAATTTTTTCCGTCATATTTTTTACTTCATGCATAGAATACCTCCGAATAAAAAACAGCCCTCGTTTTTCCTGTGCCATGAATAATTGGTGTCAACTCTTTCGAACTTCCTTACTGGCAATATATTAAGTAATAATTCAGGAATTATATACAACATCGTGTCGAAAATTGACGCCCACTATGCTCATTCAGCTTCCCCAAAAGAGGGGCAGCGCCAATCATAAACTTCTTCCGGGCCGGGTGAAGAATTACCTATTAGCATAAGCTCTACCCATCCCCCATCTGGATATAACAGCCTCCGCCTTACTACATTTATCTTTCGCACTTCATCGGGCTCGCCCAGCACATAAAAAAGAGCATCGTCGCTCATGCCCTTTTTCAACCGCTCCCAATTTTCTTTCTGTTTTGCTTTATGTTGAACGGGCCTGTCTTTTTCTGCCTCTTGAGAAAAAACAATCGGAGTTTCCATACCTTGATCGCTTGTTTCTTCTCTTACTAATTGCGGTTCTGGCAACTGTTGATTATTAAACTTTCCAGACCTTACTTCCTCAATTGCTTTTCTCATTCTTGCGACACGCTCTGGGGTATTGGGATGACTATCTAGATAATCCGTGGTCAGCTGTGGAGGGAGTTCTGTCCCCAATCTTTCTTCTAAAGTAGCACAGGCTTCAACATCATAGCCAGCGAGATACATAAATTTAACCGAAAAATAATCTGCTTCTCTTTCCTGATCTCTTGAATATTTTTTGTCATATATATTGCCTAGATGGCCAAGACCTCTGGCAACCCCTTCTCCAGAACCCGGGCTATTGTGTTCTGCTATTGCGCCTACAGCGAGAGCTGCCAGCATAGTAAGAGTTTGAACAGCCATTCCTTTTTCTATGTGTCCTCTTACTGCATGAGCCAGTTCATGGGCTAAAATCGCGGCAATCTCATCATCTGATTCTGCAAATTGCATGATCCCCTTCTTCATATAAATCGCTTTCCCATCGGTGCAGGCATTGATTGTGGGGTCATTATCTAACACAATAGGGAAATAGGGTTTTCTTTCGCTCGCTTTTACGGGAATTGTAAGGTGTTCTTCACCTCTTTTGATTCTGAACTTAGCGATTTCGCCTAGTTTCAATTTTTTAACTACTACATTGACATGACTACTTTTCGTAATTCCTTTATCGTTTATCGCAAGAATAACATCCCCGATTTGCAATCCACTCTTTTCTGCTGGGGAAGAACTTCGAATATCGGTAATTACCACTCCTTTTTCTTCTCTTAAGCGAAAGAGCCTTTTCAAATCCTTATCTATTTGCCGAGCAGAAAAACCAACAAAAGGAACGGGCTTAGCATCCCAATCTTCATTAGGGACGGCCGACATTAGTCCGTCTCCTATGTCGGTGAGGCGTTTTGTTTGCTCTAGCTCATACTTCAATGCCTTATCTCTTAGCTCTTCTCTGGCTGCACTTACTTCTTCCCTAGTCACACCTGGACCTGTAACAGTTGCACAGCTTGTGAGAAAAAAGCACAAACAATATACAATGACTTTTCTCATTTTTTCCCCAACAAAAAGCCCGGGCAGTTGGCCCGGGCTTGCGCATATACTTACCTATCTCTGATTATCGCCACCACAGAAAAAACTTCCCTCATCGTACCGCCTCTTGGTAGGGAGCAAAGGTGCCTCTTTGTAACCCTAACCCCCGTTAGACACCGGTCTAAAGGCCGGGGCTCGCTCCTTATATTCCACCCTAACAGCGCATTCATCCCCACTTTGAAAGGCGTGGTTTTCTGGGTCTGGTGGGGTAAGGGAGAGCTTTTATTATACCCCCGCCCTTTAGTATGGTCAACTCACGCCCGTCGAGGGTCTGCCCGCCATATTGCCGGCGGGCAGGTTACAGCTCAAACGTAAATTCAAACTGCGGATTCTGCGACTTTACCGCCCGTATTACTTCCTGTATCAAAACAATGGCATCGGAGAAGGCCTTTTGCGCCTCACTTCTGGAAAGAAGCGTACCTGCCTCGTACGTCATCCTGTTGCGCTTTCTTCGCATTGTCTCAAACTGCTCTGTAAGATCTTTGTACTTTGCCCCCAGAATCTCGCTGGTCACATCGACAACAGTTTTATGCTGGGCCCCGTCATCGGGTCGATAGCCGCGAAAAAGCAAAAGCGCCCTGCCTGCCTTTAACATAGCGGTATAGGCCAGCATATAGGTAGCCCGCTCGGCTATGTCTGCTATCTTTTTTGCCTCAGCAAGATCCAGGGTTGCCTCCTTTAACAGACTCTCAATCTGTACGATGCCCGCCTCTTGTTTTTGCAGACGCCCTTCCCTCACCAGTTTTCTGATAAGCCTCTCAGGCATTGAGACTACCCTTTAGCAGTATGGTTTTATCTGTGAGGACCAGGTTCAGGAACTCCCCGCCCCTTTTTCTCTTATCGTCAAATTCCTGCTTTGTGTATGAAGCAACATTGATCTCCCTGTTCAGTTTGGATTCAAGAAGGCGGACCTGACGGGTAAACGCGGCCTGCGGGAATGTCCCGACAACCAGAAGGTCTATGTCTGAGGTCTTCTTCTCTTTATTCTTGGCGTACGAGCCGTAAATCAGGGCAAGGATAATCTCCTTATATGAAGCAACCAGATCCCTGAGGCTTCCTTCAACACCCTCCGTCTTTGAGATAATCTCCCTGAGCTCCTGATAGAGGGGGTATTGTTTATTGAGCGAGTAGAACCTGGTCCTGCCCCGCGTAAAAGACGTGTAGAGACCCTCCGCCTCAAGTTTCCTGAGTTCCCGCGACAGATTGCCGGCATCCTCAAGAATAAGTCCTGCCAGTTCCCTGACATAATAATTTTCATCGGGGTGCGTGAAGGAATACCTCAGCAGATTCTTCCTGAGTCTTGTATTAAGGAGTACGGTCATTTGCGGCAATCTCCGGAATCTTTGTTGTGATGATCAGGTTCTAACTGAGCCCTGTTAAGGCCATTGCCCTTCCCGATGAGCTCCCCGTACACCCCGTTAGACCAAACCTCAAAGACCGGGGCCTCCGCCTTTGTTCTAATGTAGCAGTGCATTCATAACCTCTGTTCGCGATCCGATGTCGGACAAAATAAGCTTTCTTGTTGTTCAAGAAGCTATAACATTATACATCGCCGGTACCAAAGACGTTCATGCTCAATACTACTGGAGCAAGGAACCTCACAAAGAAAGTTCTCTAGGTGCCCACAAAGCTGGCGCGTTCGGTTGCGTCTTTGTTCCAATGCGGCAATGATTCATCTCCCTACTTTGAAAAGCGAGGTCTTTTGGGCCTGGTAGGATAAACATGATGTAAAATTTACATCAATTGTTGTATATTTTACAACAAATGGTGGTTTTTGTAAACCCCGTTAGAAATTGGGGCCCATTCCCGATAATACACATTCCGTGGGGGCAACCCTGAACCGCAGGGGATTCAGAGCAAGGAAGGGGTTTGAAAAGTCCCATTTTTACACAAAAAAGACCGGGCGGGCTTTTTTGAAGCCAACCGCTTTCAGTTATTTTTGGCAACAATATTATTTTTCAGAAATTGCCTAATATATTCTACCACTTGTGGCTTGGCATCCGGGGGGCTCTGAGCTACCCAAACAGCGAAATTGTATAAAACCTGTGTTTCTACTTCAATCCATTTGTGTTCCGTATATAAAAGATAAAGCAAAGTTGTCATAGCTATTCTTTTATTGCCATTTTGAAATGGATGATTCTTGGTCATCAAATAAAAAAGGATAGCTACTTTTGAAATAAAACTCGGATATAGGTGTCTTCCGGCAAAGGTTTGAAAAGGGGTTGAAAGACAGCTTTCTAGAATATGAGGATACCGGGTTCCAAAATCCGGGATGGTTTCATCAAAAGAAAATAACCTTCGCGCTAATAGGAATGCTATTTGCTCTACTTCCTTTACTGTTACTTTATTCACTATTCATTTCCTAGCTTTCTTAAAACCTCTCCGTAATCCTTGATGGCTTGATCCACCGCTGCTTCTATCTTTTTCTTCTCTTCTTCCGTAAGCATTTTTCCTTTTACACTTTTTATCCGACTTTTTACATACTCGACAGGGATGGCAAAATTTCTTCCGATCCTGACAGCTTCTATTTCGCCCCTCTTTATCTTTTTGTAAACAGCAATTCTGCTAATGCGTAACGCTTTCGCTGCCTGAGCTGTAGAAAGATATTCTTTAGATGCCATTTAATAACTCCTTCGGTCCCGAGGTGTTCCACATAATCTTTGTTAACCGAAGTTATTTTATTAACTCTTGTTAACCAGACAAAAATGGTTAACACAGGTTAACCTAACTCAAATATATCATCTCCTCTAAAAAAGTCAAACAAAATGATCGGTATCTATTCTCGATACGATGCTGTATATAATTCTGGAATTATTACAACATATTGCAATTGAATAAGCTGGGAATAATTGACCCCGATTATTTTTGAATCTACCCTGTCCCTTGCGGTATGGGTATGACCTGTGCCAAAAAACCCCGCACTGTATTGGGTGCGGGGTTTTTATGTTGTGAACCGGGGAGCCGGGTTCTGCCGGCAGACCGTTATATGTGCGGTTACAAGCTCAAGAAAAGGCGGAAAATAATACGTCAAAAATGGGGCACTAAACCAGCATCAGGCCTTCTTTTTCATTCTGAATAATCCGAACAGACCAAAACCTAAAAGAGACACGGTGCCGGGTTCCGGTACAACATTCTGCTGGTGGTCATAGGTAAAGTTATCCATTAACCACCATTTCCCATTACCGGAAGAAATGAGTTCCAATCTGTCAATATTTGAAAAATTTGCGGCACAATAAGTAAAACCATTGGTCAATTGATATGTATTTTCATCTACTAACGTAGCGCCATTATACCCTTTGATGGTAATGCTGGTTGCTGAAAAAGACCCATCAATTTCATCAGCATAAAGCCAGGGACTAAAATAAGCGCCGTTAAAATCAAAATTCGATCCCCTTGATACCGTTGTTGTTAAAATGCCATATGCATTATATGTAGCTTCATAACCGGATGGAAAATCCGCGCTATTACTATAGACTGAATTATAGAAATTCTCTGTAAGCGTAACGATATTGGAATCCCAGGTAAATCCACCATAGGAATCAGGAATAGCGCTACCGCTCTGCTGTTGTCCGAACTCAAAATCCAATACAACAGCCTGTGCAGGTGTAGCCGTTAAACCCACTAATACAACAACCAACGCAAGAATTCTTTTCATACACAATCCTCCTTGTTTAGGCACTATAGCCTTGTATAGCATTGAAAAATAAATAGCAAAAAATATGCCAATTGAAATATAATCGCATAACAATTTACAACCATATAAGGGATTGATAGTTAAAAATGGGGCAGTAGAGGCGGGTTTGTCCCGGCAAGACTAAAAAGTGTTGAGATTTCTATGCAGTCGTTTTAAATGTACACACCATGCACGCAGGCATATTGATTGTGGATCTAACAGAGTGTGCTCATCGGTGCCAATTTTCGTGGGGCTAAAAACAAAAAGCCAGCACAACCCTAATTTGTTGTGCTGGAAATGATTATCCTGCACATAGAAGTCGGACCTTTGCCCTGCCGGTCAAAGCAAATAATTTTTCCGAACCATGCGCCCTGGTTCGGAAACTATTATCCCCTTCCATTGTCCGCCAAATGGCGAGACCTCGTCCGCCTCGTCATCTTTGATGACGGGCGAGACGGGAAATGTGGGCGCTCTTTTCCCCACGCGGCTCGGGGCTATTTTCCCCACGCGGCTCGGGGCTATCCCACCACCCTCGCCAGACCCTCATCCACAAGCTGCTGGTTCAGAAACACGCCCTCGCGGGCGATGCTGTGGGGGTCAGGGTCCGAGGCACCCGCCGGACCCGCCACGCTGCCGGCGGACAGGTAAAAGACATCTGCCAGGTATCTATCGTATTTATCGCTCTGGTATGTCTTGATGATAATGAAGGGCGCGCCCTTCAGGGCTCGCTCCACAAAGCGTTTGGCGCGTTCGCCCCTGGCACTGGAGAGTTCGGGGGTGTCGATAGCACGAAGGCGCAGTTTCTGGCGGACCCACGTATCGAATGAACAGTCAATAACTGCCCACAGCGTATCACCGTCTATGACCTTCTCAACAAATGCCTTATAGGTATAAAGCTCTGAAGGGGCCGCGTCAGAGCTCCTGAAGCCGAAGAGGTCATTGCCTTTCTCTGCCTCAATAATGTCGCCCTTTTTGGGCCGGCTGATCCCGCTCAGTTCCGCGTCCTTCCACACGTTAAATCCGCAGTCAACAAAGACCCTGCCTCCCAGGGGGCCTGAGAACGCGGGCTCTATCAACCGGTAGGTATAGGGCCGGCCGCGTTTAAGCGGCAGCCTCTGAGGGGATGGTGTCTCCCCGGTGCGCGAGGCGGGCCTGGGCTGGGGGAAAAGTGTGGTAACTACCTTATCGCGCTTGAGGGCGCCTTCGAGCTCTCTGCTGGTCCAGCCCTCCCGCTTTGCCTTTATCTCGTAACTGGCGCGTTTTGAGTCATCTTTGACTGTTATGAGCGCCCGGTAGTGGGCCCAGCCTAATTGTGAACGCGCGTTCAAAATCGGGTATGCCTCGTAGAACCGGACAGTCTGGTAGAGTATCCGCCGGTTTATGGAGAGATCCCCTGAGAGCCGTTCAAATAATCTCTCGCCGTAGTCCGCCCGTTCCTTGTGGTCCAGAAGGTGCTCTGCCAAAAGCCGGCCGAGCCGCCAGTAGGTGGTGACCTTCTCGCGCTCGACCGCGTCCTGTATCCGTCCCTTGCCTTGGGCTATCTCGGTCTGGACAGCGGTGAGGAGCTGCTCATATGTCTGTTGTGCGGTAAGGGTAGTCATTTTTAGCCTATAGAATTGTATCTGTCACAAGTCACATGACACAAGCCATCAGTCTTTAATCAAATCCTAAACTCTAAACCCCGTTAGAATATACATGCTGCAACCTGTTTCCGTTCGAAAGCTTTCTTTCTAACGGGGTAAATATGCAGAAAGGACGTGCTCGGCACACAGACGCTAACATCTTTATGAATGTGTTCACGGTGGTTCATGACAAGAGTGGACTCCTATGTATGTACCGGCGTGCCTAAGGCAGCTGGTGCGCCCTTTTTGCTCCTGCCTCCTCCAACAGATCGATTACTTCTTCGTGAGTATGCAAATAGTGCATGGCATAATCCAGGGCGGTCATATTGTCCCGCTTTGACTGGAGATTGACCTCTGCCCCCCTGGCAAGAAGAAGCCGCACGACATCCAAATGATTGCCCTCTGCCGCCAACATTAAAGGTGTCACTTCCATTTCACCGCTTCGCATATTTACATTAACGCCTGTATCAAGCACTATGCGGACAACTTCGGTGTGCCCTTCATCCGCCGCATGTATAAGCGCCTCTTCCTTTTTATTGGCGCCTCTTGCGAGCATTTCAAGCACAATCGCCGGCCTTCCTCTTCGCGCTGCCTCTACTAATTTAATGTCAGGATTTTTTAACGATAGGATTTCCTTAGCAACAGACCACCCAAGGCCAAGGGCATATATTAAAATAAAAATACCCAGCATTCCCCCTATGTAGAATGCAAACATATTGCTTGTATTGGTCTGTCTCAAAGAAATTGCCCGTTTAGGTGATCGAGGCGGATGTGGTCCATATTCTACTGTCACCTTCTCTCCCTGCTTGGTAAATAAATCGTATATAAGATTGCTCCCGTATATAATCAAAAACATGGCGCAACCGAGATAAACAATGCTGCTCAGGGTAAAGGACCATTCTTGAATACTTAACGGCCACCAGGGCAGGACAAAAAGAAGAGGGAAAATAAAAAGGCAGTTTGCGAGTGTCAGGCTGCCGTCGTATTTAAAGACCTGCAAGAGCAGTAATGAGATGCCGCCCAAGACGATGCTTGCGGCGATTATCTTAAGATAACGAATTTTCTCTTCATAAGATAATTTCTGATAGCGCACCGTGCCAAAATAAATTTTCCCCACTTTTTTGCCTTTCTCATTTCATGAAGTTATTCTAAATTGAGACCGTTGCAAAACCCTGCTAAAGACGTCATTGCGAGCCTGGATGGCGAAGCAATCTCTCTTTTTGAGATTACTTCGGTCGCT
>JAFGLS010000054.1 GCA_016927935.1 Syntrophaceae bacterium | reverse complement strand
CAACGCCCCCCAAGACACTAATGATTCCCGTTGTGACGGACCTTGTGATGATGGCAAGTGCGATGGTTCAGGCGGTTGTAGCTATTACACCTCTGGCCAGCATAACTGTGCTGTCTGTCAGGTGTGTAATAGTTTAGGTAATTGCACTAGCGTGGGCAACGACCCGGTAGTTCCTTGCGGGGAATGCAAATTTTGCGAGTATGGAGAGTGTAAAAATGCAACCGTCACCGGCGCGGCCGCCACCGCCTTGGGCTGTGATGACGGAGACGAAGAATGCCGCTATTGTAATGATGGTACCTGTCTTACTTATACCTCTGGTCAGCATGACTGCGATGTTTGTTATGAGTGTGCAGGAGGTAGCGGAGGAAGTGTTTGTACTGCCAAGACCGTCACCGGCGCGGCTGCCACGGCCTTGGGTTGTACTGCCGGACAAGAAGGTTGCCGCTATTGCTCAGGGGGTATATGTGATTCTTATAAAGATGACCAAAAACACAATTGTTCTGTTTGTTATGCCTGTAACGCTTTAGGCAATTGTACCGCCAGAAGCGTTTATTACGATGACGCGGTTGCTCTAGGTTGTAACACTGCCGGTTCAGCCGGTTGCCAGATTTGTGATGATGGCGCTACTTGTATTAAACTTACCTCTGGCCAGCGTGGCTGTGGAACGTGTAAACAATGCGACGCGAGCGGAACCTGCGTTAATGTACCTAGTAATACTGACCCTTATAACAGTTGCGGAATATGCGAATACTGTAATGGTGGAGCATGTATTAATGTTACGGCGGGTACTGACCCTGATAACGATTGCGGAACGTGTAAGACCTGTTCCGATGGCGCTTGTGTCAATGTGACAATTGGCGAGGACCCGAAAGATGATTGCCCTTATGGACCTTGTTCTCCTGGTCTTTGCGACGGAGAAGCTTCCTGTATTTATTATCCAAGAGGGTCTCAAGGGTTATGTTCTGAATGTCAGACATGTAATGATTACGGCATGTGTATAGCCACGGAAAAAAATATTTATTTTGAAGATAAACAATATTGTACTGACAGTGACAATAGGCTTTGCGGGAATAAAAAAACAGGAGAAGTTTGTTATGTTCCTACCAGTTACGGTTGTTTTACCGCTAATACGTTAATAAAAACAGAATTGGACCAGAACAAGAAAATTGGCGAACTAAAACCAGGTGATTTAATTCAGGGATATAACCTGGAAGAGCAGAAAGTGGAACAAGTTGAAATCCTTAAAGTTTTAAAACACGAAAAACAAAGATATTACTCAATTTATTTTAAAGACAACAGCGTCTTGAAAGTGACCAAAGATCATCCTTTGTATACGGCTAACGGTTATGTCAAGGTGAAAGATTTAAAGGTGGGAGATAAGGTCGGGAAGATAAAAGACCAGCAACTGGAATTCATAGAAACCACCAAGATAAAAAAATCTTTGTTTAAGAAAACCGTTTACAACCTGGAGGTGGACCGGCATCACAACTATTTTGCCAATGAATTTTTAGTTCATAACAAACTAGATGCGTGTGATGCAGCCCCGAATGGAGTAGGAATCAAACTTGCTGATGAATGTGGAGAGTGCAAGGTTTGCAGTAATGATAGTTGCGTTCCCGTTCCAGATGGACAAGATATAGATTTCCTTGATTTTTGCTCTACTGAGGATTGCGGAAAAGGTTATTGTGACGGCTCAGGTGAGTGTAGTTATTATACTGATTTTTTGCAACATAATTGTTCAGAAAGTTTTTATTGTAACGAAGAAGGGTTTTGCGAAGAGGATCCAGCGTATAATGCTATAATCCTTCATAATGATGAAATTATGGTCAGGAAATCAGAAAATCTTATTATAGATACTGACCCCATTTTTATAGAAAGATTCCTCGAACCTTTTTTACCAGCGGTAATTGGAACAGAGGAAGGTAATTTAACCATTAAAAGTGATGTGACATTAGGAACTGGCAGTTATCTAATTTGGGGCAAAGATAAAAAATTAATTTTAGATGGTGGAAATATAATCCTTGATGGGGGGGCTATAGTGCAGGCTGGCGAAGAAATTAAAAGTGGACTAGGAGAAAAATCAACATTGCTTCTTTTTAGAGGATATGAGGAATATGCTGGTTTAAGAGCTTGTATTTGTTCTTTAAAGGACCAAGGTAATTCTTTTGAAAAAAGAATCTACGGGACTTTACCGGTTTTTGCAGGGCAGCTAGGCAGGGGTAAGTGCAGTGATAACGATACTCTTTATTCTGAAGATGAGCAACTTATGGAAAGGGTTAAAGACGATTATGTTAATTTAACATACGAAAATATAGAAATTATGCCAAACGGAGAAAGATATAACTGGAAAAGTAAAGATAATCTGAGATATAAACAAGAAATCACTGTTGTGGATACTGTTCCCGATCCAATAAATGGAAACCCTATTGAACTAGAAAATGAGGGAGTTAGTAAAAAACTTGTCCTTGCTGATGGTTTTTGGCGTAAAGCTACCAGCGATACCGAGGGGCGATGTAATGAGAGAATGGATATTATATATTGGTATCCTGATACTGAGGCAGGATATTGGAAATGTAAGAGATGCGTTCATGATATATGGCGGTGGTTTATCCTTTTTGGTAGAGGTGATTGGGAATCCTGTACAGACAACTGGAATGTTCTTCCCGATTCTTATGACCCGCTTACTATTTGCCCCGATCGTCATTGTCCTCTTTATGAAATGGGATGGCATTGATTTTTTAAATAAAATGCAACAAGAAAAAGAGGAGATTTAAACAAATCCCCTCTTTTTTATTAGTCATTTTTATTTTATTAGAACCATCTTTCTACAAATTGTTTGAGTATTCCAGCTGATTTTGTAAACATAAATTCCACTTGGATAATCTTTTGCCTGCCAGTGTACGGAATATTGACCCGATTTTTGCCAACCTTTAAATAGAGTATTTATCCGCCGGCCGGTCAAATCGTAAATCGCTAGGTTTGTTTCTCCATCTTTAGGAAGGTAATAACTGATACAAGTAAAACAATTGAATGGATTCGGATAGTTCTGCGAGAGTTGCAGTTGTGATTGATTGTTTTTCTCGTGCCAAATGCTGCTATTAAAGTCACAATCCATTTTGTAAATTGAAGGGAAATTTTCTTCCCCATCTTTTTCCCACCCTAAAATAATAATTTTTTTATCTGTGGTCAAGATAGAAGCAGGCGTCGTATACAAACCGCATTTTTTCATGGAAAGTATAGTGTTATTATTATCGGTTTTGATTAAGTAGCGTTCCGATCCAAAATCTATATTATATTCTATAAGAAGGATGCGTTCACCATTTATTTCCCAGCAATTTCTTCCCCTATGTTGGCCTATTAATTCCGTATATGTTTTTTGCCAAACAAAATTTCCATTTTTATCAAATTTTATTAGACAGGTTTTATCAGTTTTATAACCATTTGACCGCTCAACTCCGATAGCATTATAACCGTCGTTAGAAACGTTAATGTTGTATACATAAAAGTTTTTTCTTGGCGGGTCTTCTTTCTTTTCCCAAACAATATTGCCATTTTCATCAAATTTTATCAGTAAAATTTTATATTCCTCAATTTGCTTCATACCAACATAACTATTTCCATCTTTGACGTATACCGCAATATTTCCCTGATAGAATTTTTCCCAGTGAATGTGCAGATTTTCGTCAAATTTTACTATATAAATATCAGAGATTCCAGCGGGCGTACTTACTGAACCCATAGCAATATATTCCCCGTTACTTTCCATGATGTTTTCTAAATAAGCAGAATTATAATTATAGCCAGACGGAATCCATGTCGTATCTTTAATTACATTTCCGGAATTATCAACTTTAATTATTAGGGCATAGTAAGCAGTGCTAGTGTTCTTTCTCCCTATACCCGTAATGATAAAATTTTTTCCATTAGGCAGGATTCCATTAGGGCCAGATTGTTGCCTCGAGTCATAGATTTTTTTAGTAAAAACTATTTTCCCAAGCGAATCAATTTTGGTCATCCAAATATTATTATCGTTTTCTCCTGGGCCGCTAAAAGCGATTTCTTTATCATCATTTTGACAAAGACATGCTAGACTACTACCGTGAATTTCGCTTAGTTCAGGATAGACCCAATGCTCATCAGCGATGGCAAGTAAAAAAAATGCTGCCAGTATAACTGGTAAAAATGACTTTTTCATTTTTTCCTCCTTTTTTTGTTTTGTTTTTGTTGTAATGAACGAATTTATTTTATCTGCTTATATTAAAGCACATTTTTGGCT
>JAFGLS010000053.1 GCA_016927935.1 Syntrophaceae bacterium | reverse complement strand
TAGTGTACATTAGAAACAGAAACAACATACAGTGGCAAATGCTGGAACTTTTTGATTGCTTTCATGACAGTTTTATATTAATGATTTGTGGTATATTAGCAATTAAAACGCATTACATTTTGTCATAAGGGAGTAGGTGATGTTAAAATTAAGATCTGTACTGAACTTAAAGTTTTTTATTTTACTTGTGATATCGTCTATAACAATTTGCTGTAGTAGTTCAGCCATAGAAGTTTGGCTTAGTAATCAGTCGCAGGACAATCTTAATCTCAATAATAGAAAACATATAGCACCCGGTGAACAGATGCTTATAGGTTTTTTGTCGAGAGATAATAAAGAATCGAACTCGATAGATATATATCGAAGCAATACTCGTTTAGCCACAGTCTCTTATAAAGGGGAATTATGGCCAGATCGAGAAAAAGGAGAAACTTCATATAAGGATGAGATAGTTATAGAAGAACCCGGTGAAAGGAACAAATTTACTGCTTCTTCCCTAATAGGTGTGTTATCTGTAAGTGTCACTCACTATAATTAATTTGCATGCTGTTTTGGTATATATTGGATTAAAAGAATCAGAAGAAATAAGTACTTTGTAAAAGGCAGAACTTCAGACAGATTTCGGCTTTTGTTTAATTCGATAGCTTCAAATATCCCGGCATTTCATTACTCAATGCGCATGATTTCTTTAAACTAAGTTCCGGAGATGTAGCGGGTAAGCTGATCGATAACAAATTCCGTTTTTGAGATTATGGCCTTGACAACATCCCCAATGGAGATCATTCCGGCCAGTTTCTCACCATTGAGCACCGGAAGGTGGCGAATGTGCTTCTCCGTCATCAGCGCCATGCATTCATCGATTTTCTGATCGGGCTGGACGTAAATCACCTTCTCCGTCATAATGTCACGGACAGCGGTGTCCTTTGAGGATTTGCCCCTGAGAATCACTTTGCGGGCGTAGTCCCTTTCCGTGATGATTCCAACAACTCTGTTCTCCTCAGTGACCACCAGCGCACCGATTTCTCTATCGGCCATTTCTTTTATTGCATCATACACCGAGGCTCCCGGCTCAATGGTCCAAATTGCCTGGTTCTTTGTTTTAAGCAAGTCTTTGATTACGTCTGCCATGATTACCCCCTCCTTTCTACCTTATGATTCATAGTAAATTGGGTTTCCCATCTCTTTAAAAGAGAAATTATTGAACACATGGTGGCCATTGTAGTCAAGTACCCTTAAATCATCTGTCTGCTTGAGGTCTCCCATAATAACCGGAAAGTGCATACCGTATCGCTCTTTAACCATCTCAATCTGAACCTCATGGGCGACAAATTTTTTAATGCCTTTTGTATTCAGTTTCTCCACCAGTTTCGGGTCGGCAAACGATTCGTAAGTCGTTAAAATGAGTATGGGCCCGGATCCCGTAAAAATGATACCTGCCTTCATTATCATCCCCCCTTTCAAGACACGCCAGACGATGTACGATTGATGACTAAGAACTTATCATTCCACCAAACAAAAGACTGCCGGGTATTCTTTTCGTCAAATACATTCGGCAGTCCAGCCTTCTATCAAACCAGATACAGGAAGCAAGTTCTTACTACAATTCAACGTCAGCAATAGAACTGTGGCTTTCCGTCCCCCGATCACTCGGGGTTTGGCTTTGTCGCTTGATATCAATTTATAATGATCTATATATCACACCATAGAATATTGTCAAGGAAAGATTCATAACAGGATCAGAATTATGATTGAAATTGGTCGTAATGATTAAAGCTATTACTTCTATAACCGATATGTATGTGAGAGACATTTTTTTATTCGTCCCTGCACCTGTAGCAGAACGAGGAATGATGCTGATCGTAACGACACTGGCTAAGGAAAAACTTAAAAAAGCCTTGCTTGAAGAACAGGAAACGGATCCGGAAGTGATCTTTCGAATCACGCCTGTTCATTCCATGCCAGACCGCCTGGGCATAGCTCTGGATAAAGAAAACAAAGACGATCAGGTGGTGACATGCGAAGAGGGTACGAAAGTACTGCTTGTCGAATCCCATTTAGCCCATGAGCTGGAGGGAATGGTTCTTGATTACATCATAACCTCTCAAGGAGAAGGCTTTAAAATATCCAAACGCTCTCCTATTGACGCACGCCAAAGGGGGAACCATGCATGGTGGAACTAAACGATTGGCTTTAAGATGAAGGGGTGTTAATAAACGATTCAACAGCGGCGCGTGATTTTTCTATCTCCTGTATCAGTGGCTGGGTAACGATTTTTCGGATCTCCGAACTCAGTCCGAACAACTCAAAGTATTCCTTCCTGATCGGCAGTATGTCATCACTTTGACCACCATATCCCAACACCTTACAGATAAGATCCGAAAGACATACAATGAATGTAAGCTGCTGGTAAGGGGCCGGGACACTCTCGGGCGGGAAAAACATGGGGTGATGATGGAATTGAATACATTTTGCAATAACATCAGACAACTGCCACTTCTCAGCCAATATGCTTCCGGTAAGCGGATGATTGACTCCGTATTGCTCATCTTCCTGAATAACATTGTGAACAGCCTCCACTTTTTCTCCTGCACCGTCAAGCAAATGGAAAAAATACTTGCCAATATCATGAAGAACCCCTACCGTTGCCACTTCATTCTCAGGACTGCGAAACACGTTCAAGCTTAAATAATGAGCACACGCCGAAACGACTGTCGAATGAATCCACAATTCGTCAAATCCAGACTGCCTGGCATGTTCCTCTCGAGAGAGCGTGCTTTGCAGTGCGTCTTGAAAAACCAATGACCTCACATTGTTGTAACCCAAAAGAATAATCGCTCTGCCGACAGCGGTTACCTCTACGGGTAGATTGTAATAAGCTGAGTTAACAACTCGGAGGATCCTCGCGGAAAGGAAGGGGTTCGTTTTGATGACGGTTGCAACCTCCGAAGCGCTGGTTTGAGGGTTTTTCAAAAGGTCAAAGAGTTTAAGAGATGCCACCGGGAGTGGTTTAAGGACGGTAATCTTCTGATTGATTGACTTTTTAATTTTTTCATCGACATCGTCAAGCTGTTTTGGATAGACCTCCTCATCCATATGGAAATAGTTGATTTCCGGTATAACCGGATAGAAGCCCACCGCATTGCTGCTTTGCATTTCCTTCTCACTTTGTAATTGCCATGAGGCAGTTTCTTCCGCAACCTGGGGTTTCTGGGAAACGTTCTTTCTTGGATGAGACGGCCTGGAGACCCCGGCTTTCTT
>JAFGLS010000052.1 GCA_016927935.1 Syntrophaceae bacterium | reverse complement strand
CTGAAGCTTGTAGGTCGAATTATCCTGCCTAAGCATGGATATAATACACCGCCCCTTGGGGCGGAATTAGAATCCAGGGCTTGCCGTCTGTTTCATGCCCGTGATTCTTGCGGATTAAGTATTTCATTTTTTGTTTTTAGATTATAGGAGAATTGAATTCGGTAAGTCAATGGGAAAGAATGTGTATTTCAGAGACAGGTTTATTTTTACAATATCTTATTAAAACTGCTCATAAATTTGAGAAAATAGTTGACATAGAAAAGAGATTTACTTATTAACATTTTAAAGGAATCGTTATAAAAGCTTGATCTTCGTTGAAAAATAATTCTCTAAAATTAACGTTTATATAAAAATAAATGATTTATATATTGCCAAAAGATACTTATAATTATCCTCCATGAAATGTTTTTTCTTCAAGTAATATTTATTTTACTTTTAAAAAGTTCCTGATAACAAAAACTAAATGCAAAGAGAAAAGAAAGGTTTTGCAATATGGTAGAAAAAAGAAGAGTAAAGCGTTTGAAGGATTACGATGAGATTGTCTTAACTGTGTTTGCGGATGGCAAAAAGTTTCCCAAGGAAAAATTTTCCTATAACCACAGCAAGGATGTCTCTGTGTTGGGTGTTGGAATAAAGGGTGATATTTATTTGCCCGCGGGTAGCATTATAAGAGCAACAATGAAATTAAATTCGCGATTCCCGATAACTATAATAGGGCAGGTAAAATGGGTAAAGGCTATAAAAGATGAGGGATACTACGAAGCGGGGGTGGAATTTTTTGTTCCGCCGAATGAGTCAATAAAAAACCTGAAAGAATATATATCCTGGCTGGGCGAAGTGCAAAAAGAATAGGTGAACAGGTGATTGCCTAATGGACGACGATGCGGAAATTAAATTATACAAGACCTTGGCCAAAGCAGGAGATGCCAGCGCGCAAAGTTATCTGGGCTGGATGTATCAAAACGGCATAGGGGTAAAGCAGAACGATGTTGAAGCTGTCAAATGGTATTATGAGGCAGCCAGGCAGAATCATGCCGGTGCACAGAATTGTCTGGGCTGGATGTATCAAAACGGCAGGGGGGTTGAACAGGATGATGTTGAAGCTATCAAATGGTATCAGGAAGCGGCCCAACATGGAAATGCGTCTGCCCAAAATAATCTGGGCTGGATGTATCAAAACGGTAAAGGAGTAGCTCGGGACTATTTAAAAGCAATGGCCTGGTATCGCAAGGCAGCAAATCAGGATCATGCCGACGCAAAGAATAATCTTGGGTGGATGTATCAAAACGGCATAGGGGTTGAGCAAAACGATTTTGAAGCCGTATCATGGTACTACCAGGCAGCAGAGCAGGGTCATGCCGATGCGCAGAATAATCTGGGTTGGATGTATCAAAATGGTCTGGGTGTTTCAGAAAACGATGTTGAAGCCGTGATATGGTATCAAAAAGCAGCAGAACAGGATCATGCCGATGCGCAGAATAATCTGGGTTGGATGTATCATAATGGCAGAGGTGTTACGAAAGATTATAACAAAGCGATTAAATTATATCTCAAAGCAGCAGAACAAGAACATCCGTATGCCTTGTTAAATCTTGGCTGGATATATGGTCAGGGAGGTCTTCTGGACTTTGTCGAATCTGCAAAATGGTTTTCAAGGGCTGCTGAACAGGGAATCGCGAGCGCCCAGTTCAATTTATATTTGATGTATTTGGAAGGGAAGGGAGTGGAGCAAGACGAGGCGGAAGCTGCAAAATGGTATCATAAGGCAATTGAGCAAGGACACATAATCGCCCATGCCCAGCTCAAAAGAAATGAAAGTTGAATACCGCTACAGGTAAATTAATATATATTAACTATGCAATACTTCTATCTCATTTTAATGAGACCCAAATTTCAGAAACGAATACCCTAAAGGGCACTGTAGGCTGAGCGGGATAAATGTGGGTCTAATTCCCCGCCCCTTGGGGCGCAGTTCCTTTGGATAACCCGCTGCTTGCGGCGGGGTTGTTCATTAATTGTTCCAATTTTGGGGCTAAGGCAGCAGCATATGTTTTTGTACCTTTTGTACCATAATGCGTATTATATCCGGTGTCATTTTGTGCCATGTAGGAAAAGGGATTACCAGTAAAATAACTCTGAATATTTAAATATTGAACGCCAGCTTCTTTACATAGCATCGCAAAGTCATTGCCACTGAGAGTTGTACACTTATCAATATATGAACCTGTAGAAAACTCCGTTACTAAAAAAATCACTCCTTTCTTCTTACACATTGTATTAATTTCTCGAAGAAGTTTTGCAAGAGCGTAGTATGCATGATTATTTTTTGCCCACTCCACTTGTTGTCGCCACTTGGCAGTGCCACACCAGACAGGGCCTGCGCCACCATTGGGTAATTGCAATAATGGTTGTTGCGGATAATAATAATTGCTTATGATTCTTCTGATACGTAAGAAAAAAAAGTTGAAAAAAGCTGACTTGGAACGAATAAAGTCCGTGATTTGTTGTCTCATCGATTGCTTGGGGAGAGTCCATGTTGTCCATATGGTGTCGATGTCCGTAAACTTTTGACCCCACGGAACAGAAGGCGCGTGTACATCGTGCTCTATAAATTTATTATGTGTTTTGTCCCACCAAATATATGGAGCCATCATCGGGTAATAGGCAATGGGATTTAGATTCTCCAGGTAATCGTTGCCACAATAAGTGTAAACTACAAATTTTACCTTAGGAAATCTATCAAGAATTTCCTGTATCATCCGTTTCGTTTGGACTGTGTTAAAAGCTATTACACCGGCATTCATAACGGTCACATGATACTTTTTTGACAAAATTTTGGCTACTTCAGATGGCCCCGTTTCATTGTCATTAACCTCGGCACAAAATGTAGTTGAGTCACCTACAAAAACAATAGTTGTATTATTACGATCCGACTGAGAAGTCCATCCGTATCCATTTCTATAACCAAATTCATCTGTTGTAATCTTTGGTTTTATTTTGACTGCTGTGTTTCTATATATACCATTGGGTAGGCTGCGAAATCCCAATTTTTTATCGGCTATGTTGAAATATCCAACAGCACTTGGTTTAATTTTTCCCAGAGATGGTTCTTTGGGTTCATATCCTAAAAAACGCAGCAAACATTCTAAAAATAAAATTAATACAAAGAATGGAATGATTAAGAAAATAAATTTCTTCCAAAAAACTAAATTTTCTTTTTTTTCATTAAATTTATTTTTTGAGGGATTCACTTATGCCTCTTTGGAGGTTAATTTATGATTGTTTAAGTATAAATAAAACCAGATGGCAAGTATTTAACATTTATTGATGAAAATTATCAATCCCTCTAAAGAAGAATTATTTTTACCCCGTTAAAAATCCTCGCTGCTTGCAGCGAGGATGATGGTTCTTCCTTTTTAAGCGAACACGGGGTTTAATGCCCCGTGTGAGCCTACCCGTTAGAAAGTTGAAGACTTTCTAACGGGGGTTACTGAAAGATTTTAGATTCATCAGGACCGATAAATTGAGGATTATTTAAAAGGAAAGAAATAACAAAAGCAGAGTCGAAAGCCGCTCCGCCTTTGTTAAGTTTTTTAGCATGTCCTCGGAAGCTTAGGGGCGGGGCTGGGGAGGAACACCTTGTACAATTATCATAATTTTCTCCTTCCATAGTTTAGTTGTGTATAATTAATGACGTTGCATTATATGATAAAATATTCTTAATTTGTCAACAGGAAATGTTTCCTCACCATAGGGGAAATTTACTATTTTAACTTGACAATTCCGCCCAGCTTGCTGGGCGGTTACCTCATAAGTCCTCTCCCTTGATGGGAGAGGATTGAGGTGAGGGTGAATT
>JAFGLS010000051.1 GCA_016927935.1 Syntrophaceae bacterium | reverse complement strand
GTGCACCTCCGTATTGTTTTTTAAAAACCTAGGGGTTAGTCTAGCACTATCGCCCTCTTGGAGGTGCACTCTTTTTCATGTTATCATACCGGTCGCAGATGACCCATGGTACCCTTTAGGGTGTTCAGGTTACGTAGGCCGGTATCAAGTTCCTTTATATTTGATTGAAAATTAAAATAAGTACAATCATCACTTTATTTTTTGTAGATTTCCCGACGGTGGCCGATTCTAAGAATAAGAACGTCTTTATCCATCACCGTGAATATTATCCTGTAATCGCCCACCCGCATTTTTCTTAATCCGGCAAATTCACCCTTTAGAGCAGGATACGATTCAGCTCGCTCAGATAGATCCTTTTCGATTTTATCAAGAATCCGGCGTGCTTCTTTTTTATCGAGACGGCCAATGTCTCTGGCCACAGATTTTTTGTATTTAACATTAAAGGCCAAGAGATTTCCTCAAGTCTTTTCCTGAAATAATTTCATCTTTCGGATTTCTTAAACGGTCGATAGCAATACGTAAATCGGCAAAATCTTCAATATATGCTTCCAATGCTTTTTGAATATGGAAAGAACGCGGTCTTTCCGTTTCTTTCGCGATATCGTCCAGATGCTTTGTTATCTCTTCAGGAAGACGAATAGATACCGTAGCTCTCATAAAACACCTCCGTTTATTACCTTGCAATGCATTGTATACGATTTATGACATGTATGCAATAACTATATCTAAGGTTATATATTAGCCAAGAAAACGCTGAAATTTAATGAATAAAAAAGAAACAAGTATGCGCCGCCAGAATTAACGCACAAAATTTTTTCCCCTTCACCTCATCAATCCTTAATTAGTTATCATACCGGCGTAGGCCGGTCATGGTGCCCTTCAGGGTATATCCAGTCTTAGTTATGCAACTGTTATATTTAATTGAAAATTTAAATAAATAGAACGTCCCTTTTTTCCTTCTTTTTTCCTTCAACTTACCAATTCCGCTACGCTACGCTTTCAGAATTGGAGTTTCAACAATAAACCTCATCGTGTGAACCGACATCCAGAATAATAACATCTTTATCAGTAACTCTTAAAATCAGAACTATACGGTACTCGTAATTTATCCTTACGGAGTGCTTTCCCTGATGTTTTCCCTTAAGAGGATGGAGATGTAATCGAGGAGCATGTGGATCAGTTTCCAGCAGTTGCAATATGTCTTTAAATAAACCGGTTAATTCAGGATGGCGACGTAAAAATTTTCGGGCAGTGCGGGAAAAAGTATCCGTCCAAACTAATGTATAAGTGGCTTTCGGATTGCCTACAACCATTTTATTAACTCTTAAGCAGTTCGGCCAGCAGCTTTTTCGAACTGCCTCGCTTTACACGTCCCGCTTTAAGATCGTTTTCGGACACAGTAAGCCGCACTTCGGCTAAATCAGAAAGAATGCTCTCGTAATCCTTCTCAGATAGAATGACATATTTGGGTTGATTATTACGAATTACATATACGGGACCATGCGAGATAGCCTCATCAACGGCGCCGATACCCCGACGCTTGATTTCCTGGGCAGCGATAGTTTTCATAAAATCCTAACTCCTTTTGGTATCTAATTTGGTACCAATATAAGTATTAATTATAATTTTGTCAATTCGATTTAACAGCTTCAATTTTCGATATATTTTATTAGCTTTTAGATTATACCGGCGCAATCACCATCACTTTCTTAATCGATTTCTGGTCGGCGTTATTAATTACCGTATCCTAATTTCCCCCTTTTCGCATCTGCCAGACACCCTGCACAAGGCAACACACCTCGCCTGCTTCATCCTTAATCTCCAGGTCCATTTTCCAGTCGGCCTTTCCTTTTGCCTCGGCTTCCTGCTGAATGGCATTGATCTCTTCCTCGCTCAGTATTGCCTCCACAGTTACAGATGTTGTCGCCGGGCGACGGTATTGGATGTTGATGGCTTTAACAATCGGATAGAAACGAGTATAATCGAAGGAGGCTATAAATATGGCCCCGCCGATAAACTCGCCGACTGTAAAAAGTGACCCCGCATACATCGTTCCGATATGGTTGATGTTGGGTTCAAGAGGCAGAAGGACTTTGACATGACGATCCCTCATTTCCACTATGCGAATGCCCATGGCAGCAATAATCCTGACAATGCTTTCCAGCAAACCGACGTGTTCCTCATACTTTTTCTCAATCATCTTTTTCTCCAATTCAACTACCGCGTTTAAGCAATCATTTTTTCTTTTTTAATATTAATCACGGGTATTAAACCCCAAAGCAATCTTTGAAAACAAATTCCGCCGCGCCTATAGTGACCCCACGGTGCCCTTTAGGGTATTTAGGTTATTCGCTTACGGAATTGGAGTTTTCACGAATAAACCGGCGAAATGACCAGCACTTCCTTTATGGATTTCTGGTCGGCGTTTTCAATGATAAAGGTAATTCCTCCGAACTGATAACGTTCTTTGCGCTGTGGGATTCTACCCATTTGATACATCAGAAAACCGCCGACTGTTTCATAATTCCCTTCCGGAAATTTTACTTTAATCAGTTGCCGCAGAGTTCCTATTTCTAATCTGCCTGAAACAAGATAACGTCCTTCAGCAATTTTTCTGTAAAGCTTTTCCCCCGACACGTATTCATCAATGGTCCCGACGATTTCTTCGCCGATGTCTTCTATGGTCACAACACCGGTCGCGCCGCCGTATTCATCCACGACTACCGCCATTTGCTCATCTCTTTTTTGCATCGCCGCAAGCAGTTCGCTGACCTTTTTTGTTTCCGGCACGTAAAAGACATCCTTGCGCATACAGGAAGCAACCGTTGCCTCACCTACTCCTTGGCTGGCCTGCCTGTCTTTGAGCAGCATCTCAAATAAATCGAAGTAATGAAGAATGCCGACAATATTGTAAACCGTGTCTTCATAAACGGGAATACGCATATATTTTTTGTCAGCCACAACGGCCACTGCTTCGGAAATTTTCATGGAGGAAGGCAGAGACGTCAAAGCAGAAATGGGAACCATGATTTTAACAGCCGTCAATTCTGAAAAATCGAAAACGCGGCTGACCATTTCCTTTTCCCTGGTCAGGATATCTC
This sequence comes from Syntrophaceae bacterium, assembly GCA_016927935.1. Classification (GTDB taxonomy): domain Bacteria; phylum Desulfobacterota; class Syntrophia; order Syntrophales; family Smithellaceae; genus Smithella. Next base: position 116,777 of record JAFGLS010000051.1, on the reverse strand, counting down.
CTCCTTTTGTCTTTTCGCCCAGAATATATTTGAGTCCCTCCTTGGTAATGTGCGAAGTCTGCCCGCTTTTGTTGTCGGAAGACAAATGCACCGTCTCTCTGGATACCGCCGCAATTAAAGATACAACCGGATAGAAAAGCACTGAAGAAAAACGGATAAAGTAGGCAACTTTTACCGCCATGGATTCCGCATAATAAAGAAAAACACTGCGGGCAATAATCATCAGGAAAAGAGTCGGTATCATAATCAGAAATGCGATTTGTTCGCCCTGATCACGCCCGTAAAAGGATATCAAAAGACCTGTAACTAGGGTTGACGCGACGATTATCGCCAGATTTGTACCAACAAGCGCTGTAGAAATAAACCATTCCGGTTTCTCTTTTAGTTCAACGGCCTTTTCGGCTGCTTTTGAGCCTTGGTGCGCGCGGCTTTTGATTTTGTTGATATCGGAAGCAAACAGCGCCACTTCGCCGCCCGAATACATCATTTCCAGCACAATACACAATAATATGGCCGCTATGATTAAATATACGCTCATTGCTCTTCGGTCTCCTCCGGCGACACTTTGGTTATTTTTACTTTCAGTATCCTCGTCTTGCCGACATCCTCGACAGAAAAAACATATTCGTTTGAGTTCACTTCCTCACCTTTTGACGGCATCTTTCCAAACAAGTGCAGGACAAACCCACCGATTGTATCAAACTCATTCTCCGGCAAGTCGGCATCGAGAAGTTTGTTGCATTGTTCCACCGGCATATTTCCGGCAACTACAATCGTCTGCTTGTCAAGCCTGTCGCATCCTTCAAAAACAGTTTCATCATCGCCGACAGTTTCTTCAAAAAGATACTCCAGAATATGTTCCAGCGTAATCATTCCGGATACTCCACCAAATTCGTCAACCACAATCGCAATCTGTAAAAAGTTTTTCTGGAAATCATGCAGAAGTCCGTTGATTGTCTTTTGCTCAGGAACAAAAAACGGCCTGATCAAAAGATTATAAATGCTTTCCAGAGTTTTGCCGCGCCAGACATTGTTGAGCAAATCACGGGCAAATAAAATACCGATAATGTCGTCTCTGTCTTCCCTGTAAACCGGCACACGCTCCTGCCTGGCCGCTGCAATTGATTGAAGCATTTCTTTAACAGGCATATTGATAGGAAGACAAAACATATCTACGCGGGGAATCATTATATCGGTAACCGGCCTGTCGCCCAGTTTGAATATTTTATTGATTAACTCTTTTTGCGCTTCATCCAACACGCCTTCCAGACTTCCTACATCAACAAGCGTTTTGAATTCATCTTCCATCAGGACTTCCGATTCCTTGGATTTATCCGATTCATAACGCCGCAGGAGAAGCCCGGAAACCTTTTCCAGCGAAGCAACCACCGGATATTCCAGGAGTGAAATTGCCGTAATCAAAGGAGAAACGAATGAGGAAATCTGCATCGGATAGGTAACACCAAAGGTCTTGGGAATGGCTTCGCCCACAAATAGTAAAACAACCGTTGTGAAAACAATGGAAACCCATTGCCCGTTGATTCCCAGAAGGCCGATGAAAAAAGAAGCCGCCAGAATGGAAATGCTTACATTTACAGCCTCATTGCTGGTAACTATTGTAATCAGCAACCTACGCTGGTTGGAAAGCAACTTAACTACGTAGTTAAAAAACAAATAGTTATCCTGCTTCATCTTATGCAGATGCAGGTCTCTCAGCGAAAGCAGAGCCGCCTCCGCCGATGAAAAAAATCCGGACAGTATAAAAAGAAGAATTAAAACAACAATTTCAGAATTCCAACCCAATTATTTACCCATTTCTCCTTTTGTCGTTGCATTTAATTTAACAGATTATAGGGAAAAAATAAACTACGCCTTCTTTATTTGTGAGACTCAAATTTCAAAAATAAAGTGCATTGAAATTTGTAAGTCGAACAATCCCGCCATAAGCGGAGGGTAATGAGACCCAAGCTTCAGAAACAGCGTGAATTGAAGCTTGCAAGTCGACTTATCCTGCATAAGCATGGATATAATACCCGCCCCTTGGGGCGGAATTAGGGTCCAGGGATTGCCCTGGGGTTCATACCCGTGATTGATTATTCCGTTGACAGTGACAATTATTCTTTATTATATTGGTGTCAATCCACAACGAAAAGGAGTCTCCGATTATGTCCAATATATTACTTATCGGAAACGGCGCCCGTGAACATGCGCTGGCTGAAACAATCACCCGCTCTCAACAAAAACCAAAACTGTTCTCATTTATGAAATCAAATAACCCCGGCATTGCTTCCCTTTCGGCAAAAACCATGTTGGGCAATTATTCCAGTCTCGACGCAATTACAGGATTTGCCGCGGAAAATAAAATTGAGTTTGCCGTCATCGGGCCGGAAGACCCTCTTAACAATGGCGTAGTTGACGCTCTGGCCAAAATAAACATTCCATCAGTCGGACCGACAAAAAGCCTGGCACGGCTGGAAACTTCCAAGTCTTTCACGAGAAACCTGGTCAAAAAATATAATATCCCCGGCAATCCACGATTTCAGATATTCACGACAACTAACGGAATCAGAGCTTTCCTCAATGAAATTGAGAGAGCCGTTTTGAAACCCGATGGTCTGACCGGCGGCAAGGGTGTACTGGTTCAGGGAGACCACTTTGCAACAAAAGATGAGGCCTTGAATCTCTGCGAACAAATATTAAGCAACTTCTCTTCGCTGATTGTTGAAGAAAAATTCGACGGCGAGGAATTTTCCTTGCAATGCCTGTGCGACGGAAAGACAGTGGTCAGCACGCCGCTTGTGCAGGATCATAAAAGAAGATTTGACGGAGACAAGGGACCAAACACAGGTGGAATGGGTTCTTATTCATTGGCCGATCATTCCATGCCCTTTCTAAAACCGCAGGATTTGCAGGAGGGATTGGAAATTACGCGTCAGGTCGCGGCGGCGCTGCTTAAGGAAACTGGAAGCCCTTACAGGGGGATTATGTATGGCGGATTTATAGCCACCAAAGACGGAGCTAAACTTCTGGAATACAACGCACGATTCGGCGATCCAGAAGCGATGAACATCCTGCCGCTTTTGAAAACCGACTTTGTGGAAGTCTGCCGTCACATAATTGCCGGAACACTTGATAAATTAAAAATCGAGTTCGAAAACAAAGCAACGGTTTGTAAATATGTCGTACCGAAAGGTTATGGACTTCCCGCCGATCATCCCGATGCTGCCTCTTCCAAAGCAAAAATTGAAGTGGGTAATGTGGAAAAAGCCAGACTCTACTATTCATCCGTTGATCAGAAAGAGGATGGTCTGTATTTAAGCTCTTCCCGCGCCATCGGCATTGTTGGAATTGCCGATAATCTGCAAGAAGCCCGCAAAATCGCCGAAGAAGCGGTAATGGCTATCAAGGGTCCCGTTGCTTACCGCGCGGACATCGGCACTGACGAACTCATTCAAAAACGCATTGATCACATGAAAAACATAAGAAAAGATTATCGCTGAAGCACAAAATGATATTTTGCCTGATGAATTCGCTTTGCCGGAGTATTCAATGCCTTATCATCCTGTAAACAAAGAAAGTTTTTCTCCCTTTACACGTTTGGATTTTTTGGATTCTCTGCGTTTCTTCGCTATAACATACGTGGTCATCAGTCACCTTACATTGATCCCCCAGCCGAATCTAGCAATACCGGAATGGATTAAGACTTTTGTCATCAATGGAGGTGATGCCGGTGTCAGTCTTTTTTTTGTTTTGAGCGCCTTTTCACTTTCCTACTCCATGAATATGCGGTTAGGTGAATCAATGCCTGTCAGCAAATTTTATATACGTCGTTTCTTCAGAATCGTTCCATTTTTCTATTTTATGATGTTGTTATACTGGATAAGGGATGCCATTGCCTTTGGCGTAATTCATCCTGCTTACGAAGTGCTTATCAATGCCTCTCTTCTGTTTAACCTGATACCGGCTTTTATAACAGGCTTTGTCTGGGCAAGCTGGACCATTGGTGTAATGGCCTTGCTGTATCTGCTTTTTCCTTTAATCCATAGATACGCTCGCAATCTGCCGACGGTGTTAGCTTTATTAGCGGTATCAATCCTGATGGCGAGGGGATGGTTTTTTTTCATCATCAATTATAGCGAAACTATGGGGATGCTAAAAAATGAACAGGTAAGTTATTTTTGGACATTTAGCTTTCTTAATCATTTACCTGTATTTGTATGCGGTATTGTGACGTATCGTTTGTTCTTCGATTATTTTGTCAAAATGAATATAAAAACGCAACAAAAGTGCGGATTTATTTTCATTCTTTCTTTTATATTTCTTTATGCCGTTCTGCTGACGGACAAAATGCAAAATATGCTCTGGAGTCTGAACATTCTGCACGGCATTTGTTTTTCTTTGCTTGTGCTGGGCTTTGGACTAAAGCCTTTTAGAATTTTCGTTAACGCCAAAACGTCTTATCTGGGTAAAGCCAGTTATTCAATGTATCTTTTACATCCGATTATTATTTTCACCATCATACCCGCCTATCGCTGGCTTTACAGTTCCATATCAATGGATATTCTGGGATATCTGGTATCTCTTTTAATTACACTTGTTTTTCTCATAGTTTTATCGTTGATATCCTACAGTTACATTGAAAAAATTGGAATCGCCTGGGGAGAAGCAATAATCAAAAGAAAGCGTGTGAAAGCATGACCACTCCACATAGACAAATCAAAACCAGAATTTGATTTATCACCGCCGATATGATATTCGATAATAAACAAAAGAAGGCGGATATTGATGATGGAACTAACTATTGTATTTGTTATCGTGGTTTTTCTCTTAGTGATCACGCTCGGCATTCAAGTCCAAATTCGTAAAATGAACAAAAAAATTGATGAGCTTCTAGACAGGAAGGACTAATTTAAAAATATTCAGGATTAAGCCCGTGGAAGCAGGGACATGACTGTAGTTCAATTTATTGAATCATGCCGTTTCAAACGTATTCAACATTTTAACATCTGCCGCAGATATTATGGTTACGATCGGACGTTAAATCAAAAGAAATAAAATCAAAAAAGAATAATACTTCAGTAACGCGTAAAATGATGTTACGCAAGACCAAATAGGTTTGTCAGCGGATATATACGGTTATTTTCTTCCTTGAATCTGTCGTTATAAATAACGAAAGGCTGATGAAAATCAGAAACAATCAGCTTGTTCAAATACACTAGAAAATATGAATAACGCTTTTAAAAAATTGATCATTAAAAGACATCAGTTACAACTTTTGCAGAGTCATCCGAGCTTGGTGATAAACCTGTATGGCTAACAACGTGTCCGCCGGTCATCTCCGGTCAAAAAGCATGTGCTTCGTCAACTTTTGTCACTGACACTTTATTCGATCAGACGATTATACAGGGCCCGCAGGGCGGAATCAGCATAGTAGTTCTGAAGCCCGAAGTGAAAGCTTATCTGCGCCGGCCCCTGGATTATGATATCGATGTTGATGTTCTGATCGCGTAATGAATTCGCCGCTTCCGCAATAACTCCGGGATGATTCTTCATGCCTATACCGACCGGTGAGAGAATGGTGATGTTATAATTGAATTCAAGGGTATCGGGCTTGAACTCCCGTTCTATCCGCTCCTTGATGTCCTCCGCGTAACCGACCATATCATCCTGGTTAATCAAGATGGTCATATCGTCCCTGTCTGTTGGGTAATGATATGTCTCAATCCCATAATCCTTGATAACACTCAAAAGATCGTGCACAAAACCAATCGTTTCCCCAACTCCGTCACGTTCGATATAAATAAAGGCAATATTATCTTTACGGGCTATGCCGACGACGACCTCTTCGGGAACCCGTTCGGAAACAATAAGCGTGCCTTCAGAATTCATGTTATTGGTATTTCGGATCTGAATGGGAATATTCCTTTTCTTGCAATTAACCATGGCATCATAATGAAATACATCGAAGCCCTTTGATGAAAGCAGACGGATTTCTTTATAGGTAAGTCGGGGGATCACCTTCGCTTCCGGAATCATGCGCGGATCCGCCCGATAAATGCCGTCAGTATCGGTCCAGTTTTCGTATAGACTCGCCTCGATGGAGAAGGCGACCTCTCCGCCTGTTAGATCGGACCCGCCGCGTGAAAATACAGCAATATCACCTTTCTCGGTCAACCCATAAAAACCGGGAATTATGGATACCCCTTCAACGCTGCTCAATTTTTTTTTGATATTCCGGTAACTGACCGGAATCACCTGGGCATTTGCAAAATCGTCCGTGACCGTCAATCCCATTTCCTCAGGGAGAACAAGTTCTGAAGGTATGCCCTGCTTCTTGAAGTAACGGCAAACAACCTCGGCGTTATAGCGTTCTCCTCTGGATGCCATAAAGTCAAGCCGCTTAACTTCCGGAAGGGGCGTTTTCATGTCTTTTTCGAGATTTTTTACAATGTCGCCGCCATCAATGGCTAGATCGTCAATCAACCGCTGAAATTTCCCCAAAACAGCTTCGTAACTCTGCTGACCAGTGATGCTTTCATTCTGCATGCGAAAGTGCTTGCCATTGGTGGCAACATTCAGCAGATGGTCAGTCACTTTCTGATCGTCTAAAGAATCCCTGCCCGGTGCCGAGACAACCACATATTGCCGTTTCGTGTTCATTGTGACAATATCCTTAACCTTGTTGATCTGTGCGGCATTGGCAACAGATGTCCCACCAAATTTGCATACGATCCTTTCTTTCATAGGCCTCTCCTTGTCGGCTTATTCATCACTAACCGGTTTGTGTTTTCTTTTTTGAGCATGTATAAGCTCCCCCAAATCGCATCTCCTTATACACAAATTTGACGTCAATGTCTATCAGATGAACACGGCCAGCAAGGCATTCTGCACATAATATTCTTTATTTAAAGAAAATTTCGGTAATGAAAAAAGCGAGGTGGATAAACAATTGTCCCTCAAGAATGCATGTGCGACCTGCAACAGGAAGTAACAGTGGCCTATGATGCCAAAGACGGCAAGGACAAAAAGATATTTTCCGCGACAGAATGGCTCGCAGCAATATACCCTTGCATTCCCAACCAAAGAGAGCAGATGGTCAGATAATATGATTATAATAACAACATCGCTTGTAAAAATAAAGTCTATCCCGGGCATATGCATCGTTCAATCTTTCATAACGTATAACCCATGACCCGCGACCGCTGTAAAAAAAATTGGTTTTATGATAAATCCTGTGATACTTTTCAATGTACAGACTATCGAAAGGAGGAGGATCATGGCTATAGATTATTCAATTATCAGCAATAAAATAATCATTCGAACCGGTGGCCGGCTCTGCGAAACTCCCGACGAACTCCTGGAAAGCGACCTGTTTTTCACAGTCCTGACAGAATGCATCAGGGAACTTGAGTCGCGAAATTCGCTGCTTTTGAATATATTCGGAAAGACGACCGTTGACAAACACACTATCCAAAAATTGGCTCTGGTGTTTAAAAACCTTGCAAAGATCGATGCTGAACTTATTCCCAAGGTAGTCGAGGGATCCGAACCGTACTTTTCCGACAAAAATACGCTATTAAATTTCGTGGAATATCTGTACAATTTCTGGCGCTCCCATGAACGTTACATTATAATAGACTCATTTGACGATAGTTTCGAGAAACGACCCTACAGGGTCTTCAACCAGAGGATCCAGGGGCTAACCGAGTTAATCCGCGACACGTACCGGGATATCAAAGAAAATATTACCGGGTCGCATCCCCGGATATACCGGCAGTTGTCCGCCGGTGCCAAGATTTCCGCCATCTGCACCAGGGAGAATATTCATCTCCCCGGTCTTTACACGGACAAACTCGGATCCGTGCCGATGATTCGGCAGGTATTATTCTATCCGACACTGATCTTCGATCCCCCCATGAACAAGCGAACCGGTCAGTTCGTCCGCATCGATACAAATCCTATGGATATTGTTGAAATACGGCCGAAGGAGTGGCTTTGCTATCCTGCCATGGTCGGGAATCTTCTCATGCATGTCTACTTCCACCGTAATTTCATGGAGCTGGGATTTTCGCTTTGCAACCTGTTCGAACTCGCCGGGGACAAGCATCTCACGGAAAAACCGGACGCATTGTTCCTGTTCGGCGTTCAGGACGGGTCCCTTGACGATTTAGCACAATACCAGACAGTGTTTTACGATGACCACTCCAACAACCTACTGGTCGGGGCATGTCCGGGAAGCAACGAGTTCGGCTATTTCGGCTATCTCAAGAAAATGATGCTCACATTGCATAACGCGATCATGATCAAGCAGGGAAGATTCCCTTTTCACGGGGCGCTTTACCAGATCTATTTGAAGAACGGGGCCGAAGCGACAATTCTCATGATGGGCGATTCGGGCGCGGGCAAATCTGAGACGCTGGAAGCTTTCAGGACGCTCGGGGACGAGCACCTGCGGGGATTGCAGATTATTGCCGACGATATGGGCTCCATCAGCATTACGGAGGAAGATGATGTAATCGGATATGGAACCGAAATAGGGGCGTTTATACGGCTTGACGACATCAAACCCGGATACGCTTTCAGGAACATCGACCGGTCAATAATCATGAGCCCAGGAAAAACCAACGCACGCATCGTGCTGCCGGTTTCAACCTTAGAGGAGATCAACAGTGGGGTGGGGATTGAATATGTCCTCTATGCCAATAATTACGAGGAGATTGACGAAGATCATCCGGCGCTCGAACGCTTCTCAACGCCCGAACAGGCGTTTTCAGTGTTCAGGGAAGGCACGGTCATGAGCAAGGGAACTACCACCTCGAAGGGCATCGTCCATTCGTATTTCGCCAACATTTTCGGTCCACCCCAGTACAGGGAGCTTTACGATCAACTTGCGCGTAAATATTTCGAAACCTTCTTTAAGAAGGGCATCTTTGTTGGGCAAATCCGCACCCGTCTTGGCATACCCGGATGCGAAATGACCGGTCCGAAAGAAGCGGCTCTGAAACTTCTTGAAATGATGCTCTCTTAGTATGCAAAATGCCTGAACGATTGAAATACGAGAAAGGCCAACCAATTAATACTTGGTCACGTGGTGCTCAGCCAATCCGAAAAAATTGGTTATCGAATATATCCGGTTGCTTTCGTCCTTGAATCTGCCGTTGTACATGCCAAATGGCTGATGAAAATCAGAGCGGATCACACCGATGCTTATTTTTTCGGCTCGCTGGCCGGAAGGTGTAAATAACAAATCCACGCATCCGTCATTTGTGCGGACTTCCCATGGGCACATTAAATTATTTTCATCAAATTTAAACCGGGCTGCCTTGAGACAATGAATTTTGCCGTTGACCCACATGCAGTTCTCATTAAAATCTTCATCATCCGTTATCATATTCTGGCAGAGATTGAAGGCCAAAAGTTCTCCGCTTTCGTTATATCCGGCAGCTGTCGCCCATTTCCAGAAACTGACATACGGGTAATAAGTTTTTTGTTCGTCAATCAAAGAAATATCTTGTTTCCGATTAATTAATATTTCTTTAGCTCCCAGTTTAACCACTCCCTCAGCAGGTGCGGCGACCTTGTGTGTATAAAAAGGCCGGAAAGGAGTGACCGGAGAAACCTGAACCAGCGGCTCTATCTTATTCAAATCTTCAAAGATTTTAATTTCTCCCTGGACAGATGGCAGATTTTTTCGGCCTTCAATATCAATGATGATTTTATGGAATCCTTCCTTGAGCCGGTTTTCAAAATAAAGCCGGTAACCTTTTTTCTTAAATTCACAACTGCCATTATACATTTGCTTGGCAACTTTTGCCGTTCCACCAGGCAACTGCGCGCTGTGCTCAAAACGTTTATTCCCAATCCTGTCATAGACATAGAAAAAAGAGACGCCCATAAATTTGGCATCAAAAATAACCATGCCGAAATAATGGGTGGGCGTGATAATGCCGTAGTGCTGCCATTCCTTTAGACGAAACTTTTTCCATAAGGTAGGAACATTCAACGATGATGAATATAGCGGCACATTCAAAATATTGACATCACGAAAAGGCACACGAAATGTCCCGAAGTTAATCGTACCGTCTTTTTCAACCATTTTCTCGGGAGTTGCTAATACCTTCCTCATACTAACTTTTCCCTCATTATTAAGAGTCATGGGAACGATATTTGCTTCATAAAATCCCTCCTAACCTCCCTTTGATAAAGGGAGGAACTCCCCTCTCTTGCGAAGAGAGGTTGGGGGAGATTTCTTACCACATCTGCTTATTGAATTCTTTAGAAAGCAGTTTATAATTTGATTTAAAGTTTTGCTAATTTGGGGAAATTTTCATCAAGAATGGCATTCCACTTTTCCAACACAGCCTTTGTTTTTTCCATCAAATCCGTAATATCACCTTCGATTTTTATGGAGATGATTTTATCGCCTTGGGCAATTTTGTTGACAACAGTTTGATCGGCATCACTGACGACTTCACCGAAAACAGTGTGCATACCGTCAAGCCATGGTGTTTCCACATGAGTTATAAAAAACTGGCTGCCGTTGGTCTGTGGGCCGGCATTAGCCATCGAAAGAATACCCGGTTTGCTGTGACGCAATTCTTTGACAAATTCATCCTGAAAATTGTATCCGGGTCCGCCGCGTCCGTCGCCGAGAGGACATCCGCCCTGAATCATGAAATTAGCAATGACCCTGTGAAATTTTAAACCATCATAATAACCGCGCCGTGCCAGATTAACAAAATTACCCACGGTAACCGGAGTCTTATCGGCAAAAAGCTTTAAATTAATTGTTCCCTTGCTTGTCTCAATAACCGCCTTCAAATCGTTTTTCATTTTGATCTCCTTTTTATTTAATTAATGGTGGAACAGGCGTAGGCCGCAAAACGCCATCACAATGCCGTACTTGTTGCAGGTATCAATCACCTGCTGATCGCGGATGGAGCCGCCCGGCTCGACAATGGCCGTCACACCGCTGCGACGGGCTCGCTCTATATTATCGCCGAACGGGAAGAACGCGTCGCTGCCTAGGCACACGCCGGTGACCTTGCTTAACCATTTCTGCTTTTGAGCTTTGGTCAAGGGTTTGGGCTGCTTCGTAAATGTTTCAGCCCAAACGTTATTACCAATCACATCTTCCGGTGTATCGCCAATATAAATATCAATAGCGTTATCGCGTTCGGGTTTGGAAACATCGTCGCGGAAAGGCAGATTCAGCACCTTGGGCATGTGGCGCAGTTGCCAGTTGTCGGCCTTCTGACCTGCCAGACGGGTACAGTGGATGCGGCTTTGCTGTCCCGCGCCCACGCCGATAACCTGGCCATCATGGACGTAGCATACGCTGTTGGACTGCGTGTATTTCAGTGTAATTAAAGCGAGCACCAGATCGCGCTTCTGCGCTTCGGTCAAAGTTTTGTTTTCGGTAACTATGTTTTCCAGCATGCCGCTGTTAATCTTCAAGTCATTGCGTCCCTGCTCGAAGGTAATTCCGTAAACCTGTTTATGCTCGAGGGAAACGGGCACGTAGCTGGGATCTATTTTAACCACATTGTAGTTGCCGCCTTTCTTGGATTTTAAAATTTCCAGCGCCTGGGGTTCATAGCCCGGGGAAATGATGCCGTCGGTAACTTCATTTTTGATAATATTAGCCGTGGAAACGTCGCATACATCAGAAAGCGCTATCCAATCGCCGAAGCTGCTCATGCGATCGGCGCCGCGGGCGCGCGTGTAGGCACAGGCAAGCGCCGAGAGTTTCACTTTGGGATCGATGTGATACATTTTGCGCAGAACTCTATCTAAAGGAAAACCTAAGGCAGCGCCGGCGGGAGAGACATGTTTAAAGGATGTCGCCGCAACCATGCCGGTATTTTCCTTAAGCTCTTTCACCAGCTGCCAGCTGTTGAGCGCATCCAGAAAATTGATGTATCCGGGCTTGCCGTTCAATACCTCAACCGGCAGATTGCTGCCGTCCGCCATGAAGATTCTGGCCGGCTTCTGATTGGGGTTGCAGCCGTATTTCAGTTGTATTTCGTTCATTTATTATCCCTCCACTGCTTTATATTTATTGATAATGACATCTTTATAACTACGGGTTGCTAGATCAATGGCGCGCACAAACAGACTTACCTTGTTGTCCTCGTTGAGGGCTTTCCAAAGTTTTGAGGCGTATTTGTCGGGATTTTCTTCATCAATAATTACACGCAAAGGCTCTCCTTCATAACTGGGAATCGGTGTGCCGTTGCACTTGTAGGTACTGATAAAGTGTCCTTCGCCGGCTAGGGGATACGGATAACTGAAGGTAAAACGCTGGACGCTCTTCTCATTGCCATCGCAGCTTTTCAATATGCTGAGCTTATAACTGCCCGCGCGCATATCCACCACGCCGGAAACACGGGGCGTCCAGTTAGGACCATCGTCCTCAAAGGTACGGGTGTCCAGCGCGGCTTCAAAGCCGAAGCCGGGAAATTTCTTTCGGGACATAAAATCACGGATGGTATTGGTCTGGTCGCCGTTGGTCACAATCGTAGTGCTCCCCAATGTCAGAACGGGATTGTAAATAATCAGGTGCGGATCGGTCATTTTGGACGGGTCGGCCGCTTTGGTGCAAATGCCGCCTTTAATAGTATCAAAAACGCGGTTGCGGCTGTTGACACTGCGGCCCATGATAAAATAGGCAATCATGGCCTTTTTGCCGCTGGGTGTTTTTCCGATGCAGATGCCGCGGCCCGGATAATCGTTACCGGCCAGATATTCGTATAAGTTTATTTTCATTTCTTACTTCTCTCCCTCTTACGTATAAGGAATTTTGCTGCCGGAGTATATGAAGAGAAGACCCGTATGTCAACTGATTTGGGAGGAAAGTTAATTCCGCTACGCTTCGCTTCGGGGACAGTTTTCAATATCTATTAGTTATTGGATAGTTCGATTTGCAACAGTCCCACATGGCTTTGCATGTGGGATAATTCGACTTTGAAATTTCACTGCACTACGCTTGTGAAATTTTAGTCTCATTAAAGCTTGGGTCTCATTAATCCTCTTGCAAATGCTTACCTGATACGTTAAATACGGACAAATTCAAAAACAATACCATCTACATACAAAGGAGCCGGTATGAAATCAAAAAAAGCTCAAAAAAATATTATAGTCAGCGTAGTAATGGGCAGTGACTCAGATTTACCCATCATGGCGGAAGCCACCAAGATACTGGACAAATTTGGCATTGGTTATGAGCTGGTTTTGACTTCAGCACATCGCACTCCTCTAAGAACGACAAAATTTGCTGTTTCCGCTGCCGAACGCGGCATCAGGGTAATTATCGTCGGTGCGGGAGCTGCAGCTCATTTAGCAGGAGTGATTGCCGCGCAGACACACCTGCCGGTTATCGGCGTTCCCATTAATTCCACGGCCCTGCATGGTCTTGACGCACTGCTTTCTACCGTGCAAATGCCTGGAGGTGTACCTGTCGCCTCCATGGCTATCGGCAAATCAGGCGCCAAAAACGCCGCTTTGTTTGTCGCCCGCCTTCTCGCACTGCAGGACAGAACAATCCGCACCAAGCTTTCTGCTCATAAAAACAAGATGGCTAAAGAAGTGGTTAGAAAGCAGGGAAACTTAAAATGCCGGAAATCCTGAAATCAGGAAAGGGCAATTTCAAAGAAAAAATTTTAACCAGAGTTGCAGAAATTCTGGCAGGCGGCGGCATTATCGCTTACCCGACGGAAACATTTTACGGACTGGGCGCGGACGCGACGAACGAAAAAGCAATTCAAAAAATTTTTGCGATAAAAGGAAGAGACTTCCAAAACCCCATATCTCTGATTATCGGACGGCCAGAAGAAATTTATCCCTTTGTAAAAAATGTGCCGGAAACCGCGAAAAAACTGATGGACTCATTCTGGCCGGGAGCTCTGACTATAGTATTTTCAGCATCAGATAAAATATCCCCCCTGCTGACAGCTGGAAGCGGCAAAATCGGCCTGCGCGTCTCCAGCCATCCCCTTGCCGGTAAAATAGCGCAAAAAATAAAAGTGCCTCTTACCGCCACGAGCGCCAATTTAAGCGGTATGCCTGAATGCTCAAGGGCTGCCGAAGTCATCAAACAAATCGGCGATAAAATTGATGCTATTATTGACTGGGGACAAACCCGAGGCGGCAAAGCATCCACCGTCATTGATGTTACTTGCAAACCACCGGTTATCCTGCGCGAGGGAGCGATTAGCAAAGATATGTTATTTGCTATAGACTAACCGCCGTTTTTCTATCCCGTCTATATTTAAAAACAATCAGGCAAACAAACAAAATCATAGCAATTATAGAAATGACGGCACCCGTATAAAAGAATACGGGAGTAAAAGAAAGTTCCACACTATGCAATCCTTTTTCGACAGGCACTCCGATGAATCCAATATTGACCATCATGGGGTTTATCCTTTTTCCGTCAACTTTCATATTCCAACCCTTGTCAAAAGGAATTGAGAAAAATAACAGTTTATCTTTATCGGTATTTATTGTTCCCGCTATTTTGTTCTGTCCATGCTCGCTTATATTAAGAGCGTTTCTGCTTAAAAGTTTAATATCTTGGAAATACTCTTTATCTGAATAGCTTTCGGGTATTTCACTTAAATCAAATTTCGCCAGATTACCAAAATTACCATAAACACTATCATCGATAACCACAGCTTTATATAATGTTATCATCTTTTGATTTTGTGACAGACTTTTAAAATCATTTAGCGGAATATATTTTTCGTATGTAAATCCGAGGGGTAAAACAAATTTATTTTTCAAAACCTTAACATCCCCAAAGCTTCCATCAAATAAATCATACCCAAAATTCAATAGGTGCGGATTCTGTTTTTTGGTTAAGGCATATTTTATACTTGCGAAACTGTGTAGTAACGGGTGTTTTGTTAGACCTATACAATAACGAGTTCTAGGCTCGTCTTTCCTATTAACAATTTCCAGTTCAAGAAGAAATTTTATATAGTTAATTTGATTAAAATTATGATAGGAAGAAGTCCCATAGAAGTTCTGAACTTTCGCATCATTCTGTCCTTTATTCATTGCTCCTCCGGAATAATAATCTTTATTGATTCTAAAGAAGGTTTTATCGTTGGACTTGATGAACGCTACGGCATCAACCGTATAATCGTTGTAACCGACTTTCCGTGAAATTTCCTTGCCCAAGATTACAGGTCTTTTGTTAACTGCCGCATAATGAAAACATATTAATTCCGCTATAATTACTGTAAGCAGCATAATTTTTACAATATTTTTTACGTATCTAAACTGAATTAAATAAATAAGAACGGAATAAATTATCAAAAATATTGCAACCATATCCCTAATGTTTTTATCAATTATTTGCGAATCCTTGTAGGGATAATAAAGAAAAATAATCAACACCAGTAATGTGCCAAGAGTTATCTTAATATCTACTTTCGATTTAGAATCAATTTCATCAATACTTTTTAATGATATTAAGACAACAACCACAGCAACAAAAAGTGAAAATATTCTGTAATAGTCGCCTGTGAAAAGCCAAAATGAATAACGGAAGAAAGGAAATATAACAGGCAGAATGAAAATTATTAGAAACAAAAAATAAACTGTTTTTTTTCTTTTATCGGACAAATTAATAAAATGAGGAAGTAAAATCAACGAAATCAAACCACAATAAAATAAAGGCGCTTCCAGATAACTGTTCCATCCCCGGAAATTATTACCAATTCCCATTATATCGTTGGAGAAAAATCGCATAAGGGCTGTTAAATAATGATTTTGTCCAAAACTTTCCAAACCGAAAATTGGCGTAGAGAATAAAGCATGAGAATACGACAATGCACCGCTACCGCGAGGACTTTCCATCATTATCTGAAGGCCATTTACAAGGAAGAAAGAACTCAGTGCTACTCCCGTGATTCCCAGAAGAATAATTTTTGTGAATAGTTCAGGTATTTTTCTCCGATCCTTAACATTGTCTTCGCACAAGCGGAATATAATATAAATTATAAGAAAACTTCCGATAAAAAATAAATCCAGCGGTTGATATGAACCGATCAAGAAAACAGAAATTGGGAACAGTATCCAGTTATCATTCTGATATAGTTTTTCAAAAGAATATAGTAATAATGCGACATAAACCGCCTGAGTTGAAAAAAGACTCCATTGTCCGCCTAAAATAATAAAGCCGCTGAAAGAATATAAAACGCCGCCCATTACTGCAGCATAACCAGAACTAATAACTTTTTTCAGGAAGAGGTAAAAGAAAAATCCCGCGCATAATATCTTTAATATTTCAGCATAAAAAATGGTGTAATAAACATAATTCTTTCCCATCAATATTATAAACAATAAAAAAGGGTCTATATAATTGACAGGAAAAATATTTTGTCCCATTCCTTGATTGAACGACCATTTAGGAAATCCTTCTTTTGTAATGTAATCAGCTAAACTGTAATATAATGGATAATTAAAATTAATCGAATCACTACTGAAGTCTTTAAAAAGGTATAATTTTTTTAAAATAATAAAATCATTAAATATGAAAAAGATAATTAAGGCTATGAGTGAAAATAAAAAATAATGACCATAATTACTGAGAAAGTCACCAAATGATTTAAAAATTGCAGTCTCTGATTTTAATTTATCCGATAACTGAACCAGCTTAATTATTCGTTGATTTTTTTTCTGTCTCATAATTTTTGCCTGAATTTTTATTATGATATTAATCGCCTTAAAAACAATTGGAACAAATCACTCCAGCTGGACAAAATTTTCAACTACCTCTAATTGTAACCTAGCATAAAATATCAAAAGGAAAAAATACATTACAAATGGAAAGACTTGATACTTTTGCTCAATGTTAATGAAACAGTTTGTTCGGCTGAGCTTCAGGTCGCGTAATCTTGCTATTTTGCACAGCAGAGTTTTTTAAACGTTGTAAATCAACCGCACGTTCAAAATAATATGCTGCTTCTTTCTTTTTATTTAACTCATTAAATAAATATGAAAGCCGATAATGCGCCTTAATGTTGGTGGGATTATTAATTAAAAAATTCTGAAGATGATATATTGATTTTATTAAAAAATCATTTTCATTCAATATTTTCGCCAAATAAGTAAGAGCTATAGGATGAAATGGATTAATCGCTAAAGTATTCTCAAAATACATAATGGCTTTTCCTCTTTCACCTTTTTCATAAAAATATTTTCCCAGTCGCCAGTAACTGTCTTGTCGATAAGGGTTGTTACCTAAAGTTTCAATCGTATGGCTGAGCAAAGATTCGCTGTTATACCAAATTTTAATTTGGTTATAACTTAACAAACCTAAAATACTAATAACTATCAGTAATGCTGAAACAGAAATTACCGATAAGTATTTATTTATTACTAGTTTGATTAATCCAAATGCTATAAGTATTGAAAAACATATAGATGGCATAAGAGAATATCTGTCACAATGGTAATGAGGATGTTCGAAAAAACCCATGAAAGGAATTAATAAAATAATGTACGAAAGCCATAATGCCAGGATTAATGGCCATCTTCTTCTGAAAATAAACAGTAGAATAGATGCTGTAATTACAAATAAAGCGCTTAATATAAAAGGCATAGACAGTGGATTAAAGGAAATAAGTGTAGTGTAAGTAGGAGCAAAATCAACCGGATAAAACGGTCGCCATATATAATATGACAAAATATACACAGCTTGCATGATGCGATCGAACAATCCAAATGCTGACAATGGGACGGCAGGTCGCCATACTCCAGCGGATTGAACTCGCACAATCACGGATATTATGCCAATTAAAATGGCGGGAATGGCGAATATAAATTTTTCATCTATAACCTTTTTTGCCGATTTGGACTTCCACCATCCAATAGCACCTCCAATTCTTTTAAAGAGAAAAATATCTAAGATTAAAAAAACCGCAAAATAAGTTATTCCCATTGGATGAGAAAGTAAGGATAATGCATAAAGAATAAAAGCTAATACAATAAGATAAAAATACCTCTTTTTCTCAGATATTGAGGCAACTGCTTCTATATAACATAGTGTCGAGAAAAGTATAAAAAAGACGGCTTGACAATAAGCTAAATCTGTTACCCAGGCAACCGGCTCAACCCGCAGAGGGTGAAGAGCCCAGAAAAGAGTTGTAAGCACCGCGACAATATTTATCTGTAGATGAACTTCGCGATTGTCGTTTGTAACTTTAAACGACAGCAACAAAATTTTTCTTATTATCAAAAACAGTAACCCGGAACTTAATCCATGCAGAAGCCAGTTTAGCAAATGATAACCTAAGGGATTCAACTCCCATAAATTATAAGTAGAAATCCAACTCAGCAACGTCAGAGGAATATAACGCATTGTTGAATCAACATCAGTAAAAGCCCAACAAATACGCTCAAAACTTAATCTTCCAATATAGTGGTTTTCATAGACAGTAATGTCATCATCCCACATCACAAAATCAGCAGTTAATACGCCTGCAAAAATTGCAAGAACAATTAAAGATATTATTGCAGAAATAACGATTGGATATTTAGAAAAAAAATTTAAGTCGTTATTTTTATAAATAGTCATTTTTATAGATTCTATTTTTCGCGTCGATAAAACATTATTGACATGTATCTTATCTATTAAACTGAATGCTATTGATTAAAGAAGGCGTTCTGCGCCGAAGGTCATAACCGTCGTCTTAATTATACCTGACGGCTCATAGGGAAAAACTATCATGAACGGTATCCGCCCGTTGGGCATAACTCTGTCGTTGGAATTATTCAAACCCTCCGGGCGGAGAAGTTTCATTATAATTTCTTCCTCGGATAAATTCATCAGTTCCTCATCGCTGAGAATGTTCCCCGCATAGCTGGCTCGTTCACCCAAAACCACTGAATAGGCATCCACAATTTCACCTTTTACCTGTATTCGGGAAAGAGGATAATCAGCGCGATTAACTGCCGTGCCTTCCAGAACGCCTATTTGTCCTAGGACGTAATTATTTATCCTCCGGTAACGCACATCCTGAAGTTTCACCATCTGGTTGATAAAAGCACCAGATGTAACAGGTTTTGAAACCCCTCTGTATTCATTGAATTTTTCGATGATATATTTACCGTTATTGACAAGTTGTTCACCATATTGCGGGAAAGCATAAAAATAGATAAATAGAGGAATAATTAATATTACAAAAACAGACCAAACTGTAATTTTCCACGCTTTTCCTGAACCTTTCGGAGAAAACTTTTTTTTCTTTTTATTTTTTTTAATTTTTTCAGCTCCTTCAGTTCCCTCGACATCTTCAACCTTTTCAGCTCCGTCGCCAAAAATTTCCCCTCTTGTGTTTTTTATATCCAAATCAATTTCTTCACGAAGACGCTTTCTCGCCTCCATAATTTTATCAAGAGATTTCATCCCTTGTTCATCTCTGTAAAATACGGAAGGAGTTTCTTCCGGTATTTTAGACATTTCTTCTGCCGGTATAACCTCTTCTTTTGAAGAAACAATCTCCGGTTCCAGTCCAACTACAGCATCCGCCGGCGGTTTATTTGCGTAAGGATTTTCCTGAAAATAAACATGACCGCAACGACTGCAACGCAGCCAAACTCCGCTTCCCTGCATGAGAGAATCATCAAAGCGAAATTTTGTGCGGCATTGCCTGCATTGAATAATCATTTACAAACCTCTCTTGTCACTTTTTGATAACATAAATGTGAGGTAAAAACCGGTACTTTTCATTAAAATCCAATCCGTAACCGACAACAAAACAATTATCAATGTTGAAGCCCACGTAGTCAGCCTTAAAATTAACTTTTCTTTTTTTGCGCTTTACCAAAAAAATACATGTCTTGAGAGATTTAGGATTTCTCTCCTTCAGCCTGTCAACAAAATATTGCATCGTAAGGCCTGTGTCAAGTATGTCTTCGACAACCAATATATCCTTTTCTTTAATGGAAGTCTCAATATCCTTGGTCATCACAACCTTGCCGGAACTCTCGGAACCGGCACCGTAACTCGCCAGTCCGGCAAAATCCACCTTGCAGGGAATGCTCATCTCGCGAATCAAATCAGCCATTAAAATAAACGCGCCTTTAAGAACACCGATAATTATCAATTCGCGTCCGGCGTAATCCTTTGATATCTGATAGGCCAGCTCCCGCACACGCTTTTGAATTGCGTCCCGGGAAAAAAGAATTTTTTTGGATATTTTGCCCATAAAAGCCTTTTCAATCAAAATCTAATTGCTTGAAATTTACCCCGTTAGAAAGTCCCGCTGCTTGCAGTGGCTTTTTCAGCTTACACTGGTTTTAATGCCCCGTGTGAACCTACCCCGTTGAAAGTAGAAGACTTTCTAACGGGGTAGGTTTAAGTATCCAAAGTAACCATATTATTGTCAATAAAAATTAAATTCCACCGGCATATGTGGAAACTAATCTTTCAATATTTGACCAGATCATTTCTTCCGCCGCATTAAGTTCTTCCGCATCCTTAAAATAAGAACAAAGACTCAACAAAATCGAGTTCAGTGGTGATATTTCCCTCCCCCATTTCTCATAATCAATATGACTGATCATATACTGCGACCCGTCAAAATAATATTTACCCAGACGGTTGGTATCCGAAGAGCGAAAAGGCCAGTCGATTTTCCATCTAAAATACTCCAGAGCGATATTTTTTAAAGATTCTTTATCGAACACTTCCGGTTTCAGCTCTGCCCCGATTCTATCAGCAATGAGCTGAAAATATTTGGTGACCAGATCAATATCTGTCAGAACGAGGCCGTAGAGATACCAGTCGTCAATTATTTTTATCAGAATTTGTGATTGGGACTGCGAAACAAAA
The DNA here is from genome assembly GCA_016927935.1 of Syntrophaceae bacterium. Lineage (GTDB taxonomy): Bacteria > Desulfobacterota > Syntrophia > Syntrophales > Smithellaceae > Smithella. The sequence continues at coordinate 95,932 of JAFGLS010000051.1, read as the reverse complement.
TAATGGCTGGGGCAAAGATGGCCCGCGCACAATTCCTGCCCGTAAAATGAACGGTCGCGTAAATCAATGCCGGAATTCTGCTCAGGATGCAAAAGACAACCGACTTTCCTTTCTTCTTTATCCAGAAAACCCAGAAATTCGCAACAATGTATTACTTCATATCTCTTCGTAAAATCCTCAACAGCCAGAGTTTCTTTTGCATATATTCCAACATCACCCTGCTTTTTTACCATCTGATGGAAACGTTTTGTGCGCTCGTGCAATCGCCGCACCAGAGAAGAGCGGGAACTATCTGCGTAATTGTAAAGACCGCAGCATGCTCCGCAGGATTTTTTCTTATCCGGCTGGCAAAGGACTATCATATTGGAGTTGGACACTTATCGATTACCCGGTTTCTTTTATTGAAATTGAGTTTGATAAACCTGTAAAAGATCGTAAACCGCCGTTTTCGTAATCACGGAGTTGATCTGAAATCCAGTTTTTCAATAAATTACTTTACGCTCTAGTGTATTGTTATAATAAAAACTTGTCATATCGACCAACGGGAGATATCTTTACTTTATATTGAGTTTATTAAGATTTCTCGCTCCGTTCGAAATGACATTATTGTAAAGATCTATTAGAAACACTTCACTAGATTGGACACTTATAGGAGGATTGGCGTTGCAGGTCAAGCTCAAAAATGTTAAGAAACTCGCCAACGACAACAAAAAAACAATTCGTGGAACACAAATGAAACTGATTGAAGAAATAAAACTGGATAACGGGCTAAAACTAAAGATCTATGATTTATCCCGTTCCATTGCCTTAGATACCGTAAAGGTAGAACTTTCTTTTAAGACAAAAATTCCTTTAAAAAAATCTTTTTTCCAGAAGAATCAGGATTACATTCAGGTGAAAAATATCATGGGCAATCAGCTTACCTATGAGCATAAGTTGAAGCGATCTTTTGTTCCCAAAGAAAATGAAGATTCGACCCGCAATGATTTAATCAACACATTTAAAAATAATTCTCTCGGCTATCTTTCTTCCGTTAATTTTCCAAAAAAGATGGCGTTATCCGCGCTCAGAAACATAAAAAATAATCCCTACAAATATCAATGCCGCGCGAATCCCGACAAACAATCATAGAACCATGTTTTTGTCACAAACAGGAAAAGAATGATAAACAATTTTAATTTTGATGAACTCTTACCCGGTGCTGAAAAACCCAGCCGCTATATCGGAACTGAAGTAAACACCATTCATAAAGACAAAGCCGGAGTCCGCTTTTTGCTGGCTTTTCCCGACACATACGAAGTCGGCATGTCGCATCTGGGCCTGCAGATTTTATATTCTATCTTAAACGAAATCCCTTATGTGTCAGCCGAAAGATGCTTTGCGCCCTGGCCGGACAGGGAAAAACAATTACGCGGGAAAAAAATACCTTTAACGTCCCTTGAATCACAAATGTCAATGGCAGATTTCGATGTTGTCGGATTTTCTTTGCAGTATGAACTCTCCTACACCAATGTATTGAACATGCTGGATTTGGGAGGTATACCGCTTTATCATACGAAGCGCAAAGACGGCCATCCGCTAATCATAGCAGGCGGACCGTGTTGTTTTAATCCGTCGCCGCTTGCCGATTTTATTGATGCCTTTGTCATCGGCGAGAGCGAAGAAGTCGTGAGAGAAATCACAACAACAATTCGCGCGGGCAAAAAGAACTCTCTTTCCCGGAAAAATTTAATAAATGAACTGGCGAAAATTCCCGGTATTTATGCTCCCGCTGTTCATGTAAAAAATCAAATCATAAAAAAAAGAAATGTCATTGATTTGAACTTATGGAATTATCCAGCCAAACCGGTTGTTCCGCTGACGCAGGCAATTCACGACCGTATCACTTTGGAAATAGCGCGCGGTTGCACTCGCGGTTGTAGATTCTGTCAGGCGGGAATGCTCTGGCGACCTTACCGTGAACGCAATATTTCTTTGCTTATGGAAATGGCCGACAAAATGCTTGCGGCAACAGGCCATGAAGAAATTTCGCTTTTATCACTCAGCTCCGGTGATTACTCTTGCATTGAACCCCTCGTGAAAAACCTGATGAACCGCTACTATCAAAAGCGGATCGCGCTGGCTCTCCCCTCCCTGCGCGTGGAATCTCTCAACGAAACCTTAATGGAAGAAATCAAGCGCATACGCAAAACCAGTTTTACTCTCGCGCCTGAAGCGGGAACGGATAAAATGCGCATGATTATCAACAAGGGCAACACCACAGAAGACTTGCTTTCCACTGTGGACAAAATATTTTCTGCGAGCTGGAAATCTGTCAAACTTTATTTCATGCTGGGCCTGCCTTACGAAACTAAAGAGGATTGGGAAGGAATTGTTGAGTTGGCTTACGAAACTCTGCGAGCGGCAAAAAATCGTGGTCAGGTTACTATAAATCTTTCCACCTTTGTTCCCAAACCGCATACGCCATTCCAGTGGGAGAAACAGATTTCCATGGAAGAAACTTTTGAGGCACAAAAATTTATCCGTCAGAAAATAAGACACCGCAATCTAAACGTGAAATGGCATGACGCGCAGATGAGTTTTCTGGAAGGAATATTTTCGCGCGGAGATGAAACAACGGGAAGACTCCTGGAATCGGCCTTTCGCAAGGGCTGCCGCTTCGACGGCTGGTCTGAGATTTTGCGTTTCGACCTCTGGGAGGAAGCACTTGCGGAGTCCGGAATTAATCCTGAAGAATATCTACGCGAACGCGATATCAACGAAAAATTGCCGTGGGATAATATTGACTGCGGCGTGAACCGCGAGTTCCTGCTCCAGGAAAGACAAAAATCAACAGAAAAGATTGCAACACAAGATTGCCGTTTTGATGTTTGCCAAAACTGCGGGGTATGCGACTCCTCTGCAACAAAAAATATCCTCGCGGAAAAAGAAGGAATTAATTCGGACCTATCATTATCATCGCCTCCTGATACAGCTTTAACTAAGGAAACAAAATACCGTATAACCTTCAACAAATTGGAACGTGCCCGATTTCTATCCCATCTAGAGCTCTCCGCGGCTCTTATTCGCGCCTTGCGCCGCAGCACTATAAAGCTTGCCTATACCGCAGGCTTTCATCCTCATCCTAAAATATCCTTTGCCACAGCCACCTCCGTGGGGATGGAAAGCAGGCAGGAATATGTTGATGTTAACGCTCGGGAATATTTGTCAAATTTAAGTTCATTAAAAAGCGAAATCAATTTCGCCCTGCCTGGAGGTATTAAAATTCTGGAAATCAGAAAACTTGAACAAGGAGAAAAAGCTATCGCTCAAGCGACACAGGGGTTTGAATACGAACTGCAACTGCCTGCCACTATTGATTCTTACCGCCTGAAAACCATGAAAGATAATATCAAAAATTTTCTTGCCTCTCCGGTCTTCAATATTCAAAAAATATCCAAAGGAAAAACTGTTACAAAAGATATCCGTCCTTTTGTAAAGAATCTAACACTGGACAGCACCGGTAAAAAAATCCATTTCACCGTATCGTATGTTCAAGAAGGCTCGGCGAGACCTTCCGACATCATCACGCACATTCTGAAATCCGACACAGACGAATCCCGACAAATAAAAATAGTCAAAACAAAAAATATCTTAAAATAATACTCTTTAAAATAAACCCTTGAAATTTTCACTTTGACTATCCGGTATGTCACTTCGACCGATAGGGAGAAGTCTTAATGCATATACTTTTTAAGATTTCTCGTCGTCCCGACAATTTGGGACTCACCGAAATGACATGAAAATAATTTTTAAAACATCTTAATAAATATTTGATTTGCATCGAATATCATCGTACAAAATACTGAGGAAATTTTTGAAAACCGTTTATGTCAAATATTACGTATCTTTATTGTAGGCTGAAAAATGGTGATAAAATTACTTATTTATGATACATTCTAACAAAAAATTATTAAAACACTCAAAGAGGTTTAATTATGAAACTATATACCGCTGTAATTGAAAAATGTTCCGATACCGGTTTATATGTTGGATTTGTCCCAGGTTTTCCCGGAGCTCATTCTCAAGCTGAAACGTTGGATGAGTTACAAAAAAATCTTCATGAAGTTTTGAAAATGTTATTAGAGGACGGAGAACCTGAAATGGAAGCAGAATTTGTCGGTACGCAAACAGTTATGGTAAATTAATATGGGAAATATCCCCATACTAAAACCAAATGAAGTCATAAAAATCCTTGAAAAATTGGGATTCCAGGAAGTTCGCCAGAGAGGCTCTCATAAACAATTCCGTCATTCAGATGGAAGATTTACCACAGTTCCTATTCATCAAGGCCGTGACATTTCTCCTATTTTACTGAGACAAATTGCCAAAGATATCCGTCTGACAATTGAAGAGTTTTTAATTTATAAATAATCCAACAAACACATTCGAAAATCCGGCACCGATGAATCCCGTCAAATTAGAGTGGTCAAAACAAAAACTTTGCTTGGTTGATCTATGCAACAAAGATGTATAAAGAAGAACAGGAGAGTAAAAATGAAATACGATAAAGAAGAAAAAGGTATTCTTGATTCGTTGGAAAAGGGCGCAATGAAGCTTTCTTCTCCATCAAAAAAAGAAATCGAATCGATAAAGGCAGCGGCAAATAATACGCTAAAAAAGGACAAGCGAATAACAATTCGTCTGTACGACCATGATTTTATCGGTATTCAAAAGAAAGCTATGGAGATGGGCATTCCATACCAAACCCTTATTTCCGGCATCATTCACCGTTATATAGAAGGTGATATAAAAATAAAGACAGGATAAACCGCTTCACGAGATCGAGATCTGCCGATATTATCGCGCATGTCCTGAAATCTAACGCTGACGAAGCCCGGCAAATAAGAGTGGTCAAAATAAAAACAATCCTTAGTTAATCACCACATTAATTGTCATTTCGACCCGACAAATGTCGGGGAGAAATCTTTCAACATAATCCTGTTGGTTTTATCATCCTGATTTAACCGTTTATTTCCTAGCCGATGATTAAACTTCTGATTCAATCTGCAAAATTGAATCCGCCATTATATTCTGTTATACATACCCAAAGATTAAATATTGTGGTTCAAGCTACAAGCTTGAACCAGTAGTTAGGAATTTTACCATTTCTAAATCAAAGATGATATCGAAGCAATGTTACAATAGCAAAAGCTGCCATTCCGAATCCCGACGTGTCGAGATGAGGAATCTTGAAAGATCCCTCGTTGCACTCGGGACATGGATTTCTCGCTTCGCATCGAAATGACATGGGGAAACAAATGTGAGAGTATGGGACGTAAATCCCGGTTATCTGAACCGGCAAAGCCTTCTGGGTGAACACCGCGAGTTGCACGCAATCGTTTCCATTATCAAGCACAAAAAAAAGGGCTACTCACGACATCCGGAAACACTGCGCTGGCATGACTTTGGCTGGGCTCTGAGTCAGCGCCACAGATTATTAGTGGCGGAAATGAATCTCAGAGGCTTCAAGGATCACTCTCCTGTAAAAATTAAGACTCAGCATAAGAAATGGCCTCAAGTTTTTGTTGATCCGCCTGCCGCGCAAATGACAATCCTTGCTGGCAAATATAAAAACAAAGAACAAGGTCGCATACCGCTTACCAAAAATGTTCAGCAGTTATGGGCGCAGCATAAATATTCCGTGATGGCGCGTGATATTGCCGAATATAAATACATCGGCGGATGGGTTGCCTCCCGAAAAAGCGGCAAGGGAATAAATGATATTTATCCTGAGTTGATCTCATTGCTTCGCTGTCCACCTGCTGAAGGAAACCTTAGAAACGTCATCAGGCACATGTGGGATTATGTCAGCGCATGCATTTCATTATCCACAAAAGATTTCGAAAAATATTCCCCGCAAATACTGCTGAAACAAATACAAAGGCTTGTTTTTCTGCATAATATCATTTATCTAAAAGAATCAACGGCGCTTGGCGAATTGCCGGCATGGATTCATTAAAGGAAATTAACAATGTCTCACAATAAAGCAAGCATTACGGCTTTGGCAACGGCGTACATGCGGGCTGCTCATCAGTTACTGGAAACAAAGCCTCTGATTTTCGATGATCCGGTCGGCCTGAAGCTTCTGGGTCCTGAAGCATCAAAAAATATTCAAGACATGACAGATCATTATCAAAATCCTGAAATTATTGAATTGCGCACCCGGCTGATTCTACGTGCAAGATTCACGGAAGACAGGCTGGCAGCCGCATTTTCACGTGGAGTCAGGCAATATATAATTCTCGGCGCCGGTTTCGATACGTTCGCGCTGAGGCAGCCTTCATGGGCCAAGGAATTGAAGATTGTGGAAGTTGATCACCTGGGCTCTCAATCACCGAAACGCTCTTACATAGACGCGGCAGGGCTTGCAGTGCCGAAAAACGTTTCATTTGTCGATATTGACTTCAAACATGAATCGCTGCATGAAGGCCTGCTCAGATATAATGTTTCCATAAACAAACCGGCTTTTTTCTCCTGGCTGGGTGTGATGATATATCTGAAAGAAGAGGCCATTAATGCCGTGCTTTACTCCGTTGCCATGTTTCCGGTAGGAAGTGAGATCATCCTTACATTTGTGCGGCCGCCGGGTGACTGTCCTTCAATAATGACCCAAAGCGTCGCGGACATTGGAGAACCGTGGATAAGTTATTTTGAGCCGGAGGAAATCGAAGCCAAACTCTATGGTTTGGGATTTTCCAAAGTGGAGTTTCTAACACACACCGAGGCTGAAATGAAATACTTCCGGCCACGCCCCAAAGATCTGCCTGTGCCAAAGGAAATCAATATCCTCAGTGCGATACGATAACGGCCTCTGAATATTTCCTGGTGATTTAAATCTAGAAAATCAGTTTTAATTCTTTGGGCAATACTTTGAAGGAAAAATTAGTCCTTTTTTCTTTTTCCGGATCGCCGTTGCGCTGCAATAACTGTTGAGTCGAAGTGGCAATATTTATTTCTTTCGCTTTGTAATACTCCCCTATTCTATTTCCACCCATCAAAGAAGTGGCCAGAGCATAAAACGTTCCAATCAGTCCCACATTAATTATAAGCAGATGAAGATACCCGTCATCAACTTGAGCCTGCGGCACGACCTTAAAGCCATATCCATAATAAGGCAACTTTGTAATTACCGCAGTCAGAGAGTTGGATGTTTTCACTTCCTTATTGTCCATTAAAACCCGCAAATCGGCATTAATGTAACCATCAAATAAAACTTTTAATGTTGCCAGGCCATATGCCGTAAAGCCGAGCAAATCATTTTCCAGATGCTTTTGTCTTTCCAGTAAAATGCTACCTTCTATGCCGATACTGGCAAACAGGGCTTTTGTTTCTTCGTCACAGTAGATGACGTCTATCAAATGTTCAGTACCGTTTTGAATAACGAGAGCGTTTTCCTTGGGACAGCGGGGCAGGCCGAATGTGTACCGCAGTACATCGCCGGAACCGAAAGGAAGGAAACCCAAAGGAACATCTTTCGAAACATTGTTCATTACCAGAGAAAAAGCGCCATCACCGCCGGCGATAATCAATATTCCGACTTTCTGGGAAAGCTCACGAGCGCAACTGGCATATTCGTCTGGAGATTGTGTATCAAGACCGGCAATGGTAACGTCTTTCAGAATATCGGCTATTTCATTTAAAATTTTGTTCTTATCATCCAGAGAGCGCTTGCCGGAAGCAGGATTGGCGATAATTCCGTATTTCATTTTATTTCACTGCCGTATTGTATTTTTGATGATGGGACAATTTTAGTGGCAAAAATATAACAACATGACTTTTTAAGTCAAGGAAATAGTGGCAATTTTATAAATTACTTTAGGAGAACTTATAAACGAGAGGAATAAAAACAGAGGCGGGGATATTGCCAACATTAAAGGATACTGCTATTTCAAGACCTGATCCTATAATGCTTCTATAAGCAAAGAGATGATAGAAATTAGTATGTCCCCAGATTTTGGACGCTTAGACCCACAAATGCTTCTAGTGGGCATTTACTGCTCTGGTGCCATTTTGTCCATTTCAACTATGCGGATAAAATCAACTATCATTTTTTGTTCATATTGAACATCTATCGGCAAATTGAAACCTATTCGTTGAAATAATGCTATATAATTTAACTTGAAATCATTTGGAATCGGCAAGTTACACTGCTGAAACAGTTCATAGATATTATCAAATATTATGTGCCCTGCGTTGAATGAAAAATATCCTGTTGTGTCATTTAAATACCAGAAATGGCCATTCATTGACAATTCCAGTCTATATCCATTATTGAAACTTAACACCAGGCCTTGATAATGGGTATAGTTTCCACTTTCCGCTGTATTGGGAGATATTGTCATATCATCAATTTTGAATTCAATATATGTGTCCTTTGTAATAGGTATTGGAAATATATTATTCGCATAAGTGGCGCCGGATGGATTACTAACGCCAATAAGTGATGTATTGAGGTGCATTCCTTCCCCATCTTTTTTTGTTTCGCCCGGGGCAAGAATTATTGGATAACGTATGTTCGTTTTAATTAGCTTACCGTTGATAATGTTATTTTGGGCAACTCCATGATCAATACTATGGTATGGGCATATATTGCTGCCAAAAACGGTAGAATCCATTTGAAACCAGTTGAAATCACCTTTGGGCGAGGTATTCCACTCTTCATGAAATGTTATAGGTTTTGCCGCCCCAAACTTACCGATAACGCCACCTAACTCATTATTGGCAAGGTTTATCTTTTCTTCGCCTAGATTGCCTCTATAGGTCAGTATGAATTTAGTATTTTGGTAATTGGATATGGGAATATCTACGGGAAATCCTCCAAACAATATTTCAGTTTCAGCATCTTTCAGATCATTACCGTCACTGTCTTTTCCATAAGGCAGGATGTTGGGTAAGGGATATACATAGGGAACTTTACTCCAAATGTCTTGTGAGCCGTCAGCGGGAGCTCCCGGCGGCGTATAGCGATAAGCCAGAAAAAACATGCTGTCTGAGTTACCTCCCATGGAATCCTTGGACGGAGTAATATTTCTAACCTTAATCCTAACACTTTCGAGTTTCGATTCATCAAAAACAGGTAGTAATTTTGCCTCGATTTCACCGCGGAAAAAATAATTCAGCAACTGAGAGGAATAACCAATGGCGCGGGGAATTAGGAATTGTGAATAGTCGTAATAAACATTTTCATCTAATACCGGAATAACCGGCAGGCTATCACTAGAATTAGGATTCTGCATTCGCCAATAATCATTTAAATCAACAGCCGAAAGTAAGTAGCCACTATAATTTTTTGAAGCGCTTGCTTGACAATATACTTCGCTACAATCTTTGCGAAAATACTCTCTGTTGTATGTTGCTTCCGGACCGGTGTAAGGCATGATAGCTTTCTTGTTGCTATCGGTTTTCGGGTAAGGAAAGTTTGCAGCATTAATCGTATCGCCGCTGAAGAAATTGGCATTGGTATATTCGGCGAGGCCTATGATGTTGGATGAAGTCGTTATGTCGGGATTGGTTCCGTTATATCGATCAGTGTCGAAAAGATTTTTAATGTTTAATGAAAATGAAGTGTCATGCGCAAAACTTATAGCCGCGAAATTAGCAATAACATCTCTATTCTCTGATTTATCCATCCAATTTTCATAACCATCTCCGCCAAGACCAAACAATTTAAGGTGCTTGTCATCTCGCACATGCGCCGGTACAGACATGTCCTGTTCCAAATGCATGAGCTGACCCACACCTTGAAATGTCATGGCAAACCAACCCTCCCTCGTTGCTGAATCTGTGGAAGTCAGTGCTTTAAAATAATAATTTCGCACATCATTCCAAGAGGCGAATGGCGAAAATGACTGAGTAGCTACGGGTAGTGTAGCCCATTGCAAAGCAGAAAAATACCCTAATATACCTTCATCAGTTAGTGGATTCAGAAAATGATTTAAAGCACGAAATCCGGCGTCTTCTTCTACCCCACCGTCTCCGATCCAATCAAAAATCATTTTATCATTTACAAATTCTTCAGATCCTTTTTGCATTCCCAACTGTTTTTGAAGATATTGGTGAAGTGAAAATCCGTTAATATTTGTATTTTTATTAGCAATATACTTATTTACAGTTTTATGTGTCTCCACTTCCAAGGCTCTACTTGGTAATACAGAGCAAAATATTAGCAATAATATAATTATGAATATTTTAAATATATTCTTAATATAAATGATCATTGTTTTTTGCCTCCCTTCAATATACCGCGATTTATCAAATCTTCTTCTATAGCTTTATAATAAAGTGGCAATTGATCTGGCCCATAATCATCTGATATATGACCAGGCGACATCGCTTTTTCAGGCGACACCTTCTTCAACTCCACAATCCCCATTGGTCCCTTGTAACTGGCTGGTCTGCCTCGTTTGGCATGTATCTCCCCTTCCTTGCCAATAACATCGCTGGAAAAGTACTCTTCCCGGGATACGACATTTTTCGGACCATGACTGGCCATATAGCCGGGTTTATAAAATATAAATTCAACATAGGTGTCCTCGGTAAATAGTAATAATTCGGAATAAGACGGGAAGTAAAATTCACCTTTATTATCTGTTAAAGTTTCTTTTGCTTTTGTAACATACGAACTGGGGCCGCCCGGGTTGAGACTAACTACTGAACGTTTATAATAGAGAACAACGACTACAGTGCCTTCTATTGGTTGTTTTGTTTCTGCATCAATCACTTTTCCACGAAACTCTGGTTCACTATAAAGTCCGGTTGCTTTAGATGTTTGTGAAAGTGAAATAATTAAGATACAAGAAATTATGATTGTAAGAATATATTTGTACATAATTAAACCTCCATAAAATGTTTCAATAGAAAATCAAACTTGTGGTAAGTCACGTTGTCTATTAATAAATATATTTCTTGGTTACACATATTTCTATCGTTATTAAAATTTTAACATCTTCCATATGCCATTAGCATCTTTTACAAACTCCAATTGGAATGAGTAAGTAACATTATTTCTGGTCACTATTATTTCATAAATAGCTTTATTGTTGTTAATTGATATATAATTAATATGCGCCGCATTTAATTCAGCGCAGATATTTTGAAGTAATGGTTTTAAATTTGTGTATAGACTTCTATATGTATCTTGACTTCCGGAAACAAAATTCAGTACGGCGTTATTAATATCTTGATTGCTTAAAGCTGTTTTAAATGTTGCCCACTTTGCCCTGAGCAACGCATCAACTTGAGCCAGGGGAAGCACAGTGACAGCTTTTGTGTCCTGATAAATATTGCCGTCGGGGCCGGTAACCTGTGCGGTAAAATAATAAATTCCTTCAGTGGTCATTTTGTATTTATATTCGTCAGGATTATCACTTTCCAGTTGTTCCACGATGCCAGGGCCAATGGGAATAATAACCGGATTGGTAACGCTAAAGGTGCCACTGATTCTTAAAATGACTTCCAACGGCGCTACTCCCGATTCAGGATAGGCGCTGAGGGTGATGAAATTCTCCGGGATGGTTGTATTGACGGTTATGGATTTTGATGCCGTTGTTCCGTTTACATCCGTTGCCGTAACGGTGATTGTATTTGCTCCCGCATTCAGAGGTACATTGTTGACAACAAATTGATTGTTGTTCAAAGCGGCAGCCATTCCATTTACCGTTACACCCGTTTCGACATTAGCGGCGTTATTGATCGAACCTGTCACGGTAACGTTGTTTCCACTGATATTAGCGCCGTTGGCCGGCGAGTTAATCGTAATAACAATCCGGCCGTTTGTTTTAAACGAATTGTCTGAAGAATAGGTTGTTGTGCCGTTGCCGGATGACGCAACAACGCGAAAATGATAAGTTGTTGACGGAGTCAGATTAGAAAGCGTGAGGCTGTGCGTTGTTTCTTCAAGGGAATTGGAAACGGCAGATCCGTATGATGTTGTTGCTCCGTATTCGACACGGCCTTGAGTAGGCTGATCTGTCGTCCAGTTTATCTTGACCGAGTTTTCCGTAATATCCGTAACTTTAATATTGCTGATAACCGGTTGTATCGGCGTCAGCGGCACGTTAATTACGTTTGTTTCTCCTATGGCGACAGAACCGGCAAAGGAAAAGGGCAAATACCAGGGCTTAATGACCGTACCTGAATAAGCGCCTTCAGCTACTTGCGCCGTAAATGTGCCTAATGCATTGGTTACTATTGTCTGAGTATTTCCCTTGGCATCAGTTATGGTTACTACAGCCGAAGGCAAAGGGCTGCCGTTCAAACCGTTGATAACTGTGCCGGTAACTGTGCCCTTGACCGGCACAACAATATTGACGGTAATGTCATCGCTGGCTGTGCGGCCATATTTATCGGTGGCAATAGCGAAAATCGTGTTTTCCCCTTCTTCCATTGTTAGTTTTGAGGAAAAGTTATTTCCGCTCACTAAAGCGATAATATCATTCACCGTTACATTTGTGCTATTTTCCACCGTTCCCAAAACATCCACCGAATTGGAAGAAATTTGAGCCTTATCCTGCGGTGATGTTATTTTGATTTTCGGCAAGGGCGCGGAAAGGGGCAACTGTATGATTGTTAAACTATCTGTTTCATCGTCGGCAACTATAGCTGTATTGCGATTGCTGATTATGGCAACGCTATGAGGATGTCGCGGCAGAGAATAGGTTTTTATGATTTCGTTTGTGCTTAAATCCAGAAGAATAAGTTTTCTATCCTGGTCACATAAAACAACTGCGCGGTTGTCGATGGTGTTTATAGCCACATCCAGCGGACCTGTTCCCAGTGATTTTGTAACGAGGCGCTTTGTTAATAAGTCCACAATTGTCACGCTTTTGTCCTGGTAATTGGTTATAATTGCGGTATTGGTTTCCGGATTGACATCAATAGCCTGCGGTTTTTTATCCAAAGCAATGGAATAGCTGAGTGTGTAATTATTCATATCAATTACATTGATATTATTTTTGTTTTTATTGAGAACAAAGGCGATATTGCGTTGGGGATCACTTGCCAAATCACCGGATTTTATTTCTACGTCCGTTTGGGCCACAACCGTTCGCGTATTTAAATCCACAAATAAAACTTCTTTGTCGATGGCACTGGTAATAGCCGCAATATGAGTTTCGGAATTGATGGCAATGTTTCTGGGTTTGGTATCGATATCCAGAGTGGCAATGACATTGTTTGTATTTAAATCAATAAAGGTTAACAGGCGTTCATTCTCATGGGTAATGACGGCGATATTTTCAATCGTATCAATAGCCACGCCATTGGGAAGTTTTGCCACGGACAATTCGGTTATGACTCTTTCTGTATTAAGATCAACGATAGAAATAGAATTCGTATTGGAATGCCCGTGTGTTATTACAGCTCTGTTGGTTAGAGGATTAACCGCAACCATCGTAGGATCATCTTCTATGGCAATAGTGGTCTTTTCACTGCTGGAATACACGCTGGAATGAAAAATAAATATGCTCAGACAAATGAAAATACATAAAATTATAAATAGACACTTTCGCCAAAAGACTATGAGGGTATTTACAGGCATAAAAAACCTCCAAAAGATTTTTATAATCTAAAAAAGTATCTTAATTTTCTGGGACAAATTTTATTAAGCGAAGCAAGATTTTAATATGTTACGTGGTGCATTAAGACTATTGTTTTTGTGAATTTATATTCAAGTATTAAATAAGGAAACAAATGTCAAGTATTAATTTATAGATTGAATGACACTAAAGCTGTTCAAACCAAACTCTTATTGAGCAAAGCGTCGGTTATCGCAAGGGAAGGTTTGGTAGTCAATGGCAGTGATGGACTTTTGATGAAGAGTTAAAGTCTAATTATTATCTGTAGATAGCTGCATTTTTATATTAAGAAACTTAATTTTCTGTGATTCAGCGCGCAAATTTTTCTTTATCACGGGTATGAACCCCGAAGCAAGCTGCGGGGCATCATCCCCTCCGCTGCGCGGGATTGTTCGACTTACAAATTTCAATGCATTTCTCTTTTGAAATTTGAGTTTCACAATAAAGTTGCGGGAGAAATTTGGAAAACTGAGACATCTCTTCACGATTATGCCGGCGAAGGGCATTGACAAAAAATCCCGGAGCCTTCGCGGGAATGCGAAATGTCGAACGCATTCTGGTTCCACCCGGCATTTCCTCATATTGATGGACTATCCAGGCGTAAGGAACACCGGATTCATTCAGGCTGGAGCCGGCAAAAACATGACTGTATTCTTTCGGAATGGATATCATATTCGGGTCTTCCACCCGAATATGCAGCAGAGTGGGAATTCCTCCGATATTCTCCAAAACGTGTTGTGTGAAAGTCGTCTTTCCATCTTCTTCTTTTGTTTCCAGTCTCGCCCAGAAATGGTCTCCCGGATGCCACAATTTGTAAATTTCTGTATCGGACATAAGAAACCACCATGCGTCAATCATCTCCGGCGTAACGCCGGAAATTTCGTGGGTTACCACCAGGTCTTTGGTTTCACCGTTGGAAATCCTGACAACAAAATCCGTAACCAAACCGTTTATGCGCGCTATTAGTTCTTGTATAAACATCTCAGCTAAACCTCTGTCTGTCTTGATATCAGATCTCTTTCCTTCCCTGTCACAGTCTGTTATTTGGATACTTTAAGCCGGTCAAGTCCGAAAATTCTACTGAGCAAAGCATCAGTGAACATGCTGGGAAATTTGGCAAGAAGCGGAAGCCGAATCGAGTCTTTCCCCATGCGGATGAATTTCGGTGTCTTTTGCCGCACAAGTTTATTGACAAGTTTTTTTGCGAAAATTTCCGTCGGCGTCGCGTCAATCTGCGAAGCATGAGCCCGCGTGACGATAAAATCCTGTATCGGATTGTACGGAGTTTTTTTGAAACGCTCCAAATCCTGGTCAGCGTTATCTGCCAGCTTGGACTTAATACGGCCGGGCTGTACGGTGATAACCTGAATGCCGAAAGGAGCCAGCTCCATGCGCAGAGAATCGGAAAATGCGGTAACAACTGCCTTCGTTGAACAGTATGCTCCGGCAAACGGCGTATTCAAAATACCGGATATACTGCTGATGTTGACTATTTTCCCCGCTTTCTTTCTAATCATGTGTGGTACAACTGCACGGGTAAGTGCGGCCAGCCCGATAACGTTTGTTTCAAACTGCCGTCGCAATTCACTCGATTCCAGTTCAACCAACGGGCCGATAAGAAGCAACCCTGCGTTGTTGACGAGCATGTCAATTTTGCCGGTTTTAGACATGACTGAATTCACACAGGCAGTTATGGATTTTTCATCTGTTACATCAAGAACAGCGACATCCACGTTCGGAGATTTCAGATCATCGATAGTATTTAACTTCCGGGCAGTTGCAAAAACCTGCCATTCGTGTGCAGCAAATTCCTTTGCGAGTGCACGGCCTATTCCGCTTGAGCAGCCGCTGATCAGCACTAGCGGAGCATTTTCTTTCATGTAAAAACTCCTTTTTTCTAAAACTACAAATTCATGATGTTGGGTCACAGGGACAAAATTGCGCATTGGCCGGATCAGGTTGGCATCAGCCACCGCAAGGGACCTTTTTTCAAATCAATGGCGGCTTCCGGACAAGTTTCCAAACAGCAGTAACACCTGATGCACTTCCGGTAATTATATCGTGGTACTTTGTCTCCATCTGCCTCAGTGATGGCACCAGCCGGACAAATCTTCATACAGTTGTAGCAGAGTGTGCAGGAATCGGCTCTCGGTACAGGTTTTGGAACAAAAAGGTTTTTTACCGTCGGTGACGTTAAAGGCCATATTATACCTCCACTCAAAACGCTCTTAGGCGGAACAAAATCATTTATCCGCATGTCTTCAAGTGATTCGCCAATCACTTTAATTTCATCAGGCGACTTCACTCCGTATCCACGTTTGAATCCCTGAGTAATAGTTAAAACCTTTTTTACATTGAGTCCTACCAGATTGACGGCAACGTAATCCAATGCCACAGCGTCATCGCCTACTATAATGGCACCGATTTTTTTCGGCTTTCCCGTCGGCCCCGGCCCATCGCCTTCCAGACCGACAACAGCATCCATGACATGGATTAACTTTTTCGGTTTCTCAAAACCATTCAGCAGTCCGCCGTACAAATCCAGCAAAAACTCGCTGAATTCCATCGGAGACGGAGCCGTCATGTGCATCCGTGATTTGCTTAATCCCGGCATGGTCCCGAATAAATTTTTAACCGCTCCTGTATAGTAGGTAAATCCGTGGGTTTTCAGCTTCGGCATATTTATTATGTAATCAACATCGAAAAACGCCTGGGAAATTTCTATGCTCTTATAACGATTTGCCGCTGGAAATTTCAGTGTTTCGGTCACTTTGATGTCGGCGACCTCTATCTTCAAATCATCCACGATTCCGGCAAGCCCGGCTTTTTTTATAGTCGGTTTAAGGGGGAAAAAATTGGGCGATTCTATCAAAACGATATTGTCCGTGTAATCCCGCACGATTTGGGCAACAGCCCGGAAAACTTCCGGATGAGTGGTTACCGCCCGTTCCGGATTCACCGGCATCAGAAGATTCGGCTTCAGGCACACCCTTTTATTTTTCAGCTCTGCCAGACTAAAGCCGATTTGCTCCAATCCCGTCAGGATTTTTTCCTTAATTATTTTGTTATCGTACTGACCACACTTTTGCAGAGAAACTATAGCCATATCATCCTCTTAATGGAATCTCCGGCATAATCCGGAGATTTCGTATGATTACAAGTATTTATCACATCGGCTGGCGCCAATGAATTCCAAGTAGCGGAATTAACAGGACAGATGTGTGGTTGTATGAGTTCCACACCTGTCCTGTTAATGGTATTTGCTTCTTTAGCGGTAAAATTTCAAACGTCCAATACTGCTATTCTTTAAAAGATTTATCGTAGCCATGGACAAGGATTCGCCCGGCTCCTTGATATAGAGTTGTTTGGCAATTAAATACATGGGCATGCCACGCCTGAAAAGCAGAAGCTGTGCCAACACGATAAAAAGCGGCACGCCAATCAGATATCCCAACAGTATGCTGCCGGTGAAGTCACGTAAACCCATAACCATGAGCGCTGCTAAGATTGCCAACCCGAGGCAGACAATCCACTGCGCACCAAAAGAAAAGCCCAATATAAGAAGAGGATTGGGAATCTGATCAGCCGATAGCGTCTTATCCTCCTGGGCTCCCTTGATTATGAAATTCTGAACTGAATGAATAAGCATCGGCGCAAAACACACAGCCATGGCAATCAATGTCCACCAAACATTGCTTTTATAGAAAAAGGTTATACCCATGTGTGTACCAGGCGTCCAAAGTACGCCGTTGTGGACAGAAGCGTCATAGAGAAAACGCTGATACCCTGTGCAGTCCCAGCCGCAGACCAGAATAAACCAGAATAATATCCACGCCCACATCCAGTTGGCGTGGGCGGCATAGTAATTCTTTTTCTTAATAAATTTATAACTTACCCAATAACCAAGTATTCCCTGCGTGATATTGGTTATAGCGAAACCGCAAACAAGCCAAGCAGGTAGGCTAGTAAATGTTTTTGCCACCTGCATAGTCTCCCATTGCACAAACTGCCAGAGAAGATAAATACCCGATGGAGCAAATAGAATGGAAAGGAAAAGCAATGTAAAAGTATACCATTTATTATTAAACGGCGTTTCCTGCTTTTCCAATTGTCTTGCCGAGCAAGCGGCAAAACCTGCACCAAAGGCATACGCCCAAACGACATCTACCTGTACCATAGCATCCTCCTTTTTATAACATTACATAAACTTTTCTGTTTTTTTAAGACATTATCATTTTTTTTAATTATTACATAAATTACCGGAAAACAAATGTTATTTTTATTATTAATATTTTTTTTAAATGAACCTCCGCCCAGCAAGCTGGGCGGTATCAGATGAATTTGTTTTTCTTCCTCTCCCTTGTGATGGGAGAGGAATGAGGTGAGGGTGAGCTTGTAATACAGCTTTTATTTATCCCCCTCATCCTGCCCTTCTCCCGCCGAGGGGAGAAGGAATTTTCGGTAACCGCCCAGCAAGCTGGGCGGAATTGTCAAGTTAAAGCCAAAAATTCTTCGAATATTATTTTCATTTTGTCAATTCAACAACTTAGATTAAAAAAATACCCCTGCAAAATATTTTCGACTGGAATCTAAATTTTATTGACAAAAAGATACATTTTGTCTATATGTGCCTCTCTTGATTCTGGTTTTAAAAGGAATGTATCATGTACGCGGTAATAAAAACAGGAGCAAAACAATACAGAGTAACCGAAGGTGATGTTCTGTCTGTGGAAAAACTGACCGGGAACAAAGGTGACGAAGTTATTTTCCAGGAAGTTCTTATGGTCTCTGACGATAAAGAAATTAAAGTGGGAAAGCCTTATGTGAAAGGAGCCAAGGTCATCGGTCAAATTGTTGCTCAGAAAAAAGGTCCCAAACTGCTTGTTTATCACATGAAGAGACGCAAGGGTTTTCATAAGAAAACCGGTCATCGTCAAAATTTAACAAGCATGAAAATAACCAAGATTACGATGTAAGCGGAGGAAGTTATGGCACATAAAAAAGGTCAGGGAAGTTCCCGCAACGGCAGAGACAGCAATTCCCAAAGACGGGGGGTTAAGGTATTCGGCGGTGAAAGAATCAATGCCGGCTCCATAATTGTGCGGCAGGTAGGAACAAAAATTCACCCGGGCAATAACGTGGGACTGGGCAAAGATTTCACCATTTTTTCCCTGATTGACGGTGTGGTAAAATATGAAAGACTTGATAGGACGAGGAAAAAAGTAAGCGTTTACGCAGCATAAAAAATTATAATCAGATATATTGAATTTTGAAAGGCGCTTACTAAAAGCGCCTTTCTTTTTAGTGAGACTCAAATTTCAAAAACGTAGTGCATTGAAATTTGTTAGTCGAACTATCCCTGAAGCGAAGCGGAACGGGATTAATTACACTCGCTATGTCTTCCCGGCGAAGACCGGGAACCAGTATAAATAATCCTGGATACCGGCCTTCGAGACTTTTTCGTAATTCGTTTTTGTGTCATTTCGAAGCGAAGCGAGAAATCTTGATCTCAATAAATTCAGAGGTTTAAGATTCCTCATCCCGACACGTCGGGATTCGGAATGACATTTTTTGCTATTGTGACACAGTCTCCTTCGCCGGCATGACGAATTTAAATTTAAATGTTGGACAATTAATATTATGAAATTTGTTGACGAAGCTAAAATTTATGTCAAAGCCGGCCATGGCGGAAGCGGCTGCGTGAGTTTCCGGCGGGAAAAGTTCGTGCCGAAAGGCGGTCCCGACGGGGGAGACGGCGGTAAAGGCGGAGACGTAATTTTTCGTGCGGTGAAAAGCCATCATACTCTTCTCGATTTGAAGTACAAACAGCATCAAACAGCCAAAAACGGCGGTCATGGTTCGGGCAATCACCGAACCGGCAGGAGCGCTGATGATCTGGAAGTTGCCGTGCCGGTGGGAACAATTATTAAGAATTTCAAAACGGGAGAAAAACTCGCGGACCTATCAAAAACAGGGCAAACTTTTGTCGCCGCGCGTGGAGGTATCGGAGGCAAGGGTAATGCTCATTTCACCACCTCAACGCATCAAACACCACGGTTCGCGCAGGAAGGAATGGCGGGTGAAGAATTTACTCTCCAGCTCGAACTCAAATTATTGGCGGACGTGGGAATCATAGGTTTTCCCAACGCCGGAAAATCAACTTTTATTTCCCGTGTATCCGCAGCCAAACCCAAAATTGCCGATTATCCTTTTACGACAATTACACCGCATCTGGGAGTTGTAAAATATTCAGACGGTAAAAGTTTTGTCATCGCCGACATACCGGGTCTTATCTCCGGCGCTCATGAAGGTTCGGGTATGGGCGATAAATTTCTAAAACATGTGGAAAGAACATCTCTGTTGCTGCACATTATTGACATCTCCGTTGAACCAAACACAAACGCCTGGACAAATTTTACCACAATCAACAAGGAGCTGAAGCATTACAATTCTGAATTAATCCAGAAGCCGCAAATAGTTGCTCTCAATAAAATTGATCTTACTTGTGTCAGGAAAAGCGTCAAAAAAGAAGTTGCGCTATTCAAAAAAAAGGGCATAATATTGCATCCTTTTTCTGCTGTAACAGGCGAAGGAGTAAAGGAAATACTAAACGAAATAATCAAACAATTGAATTAAACGGATAAAAATTAAGTTATGAAAAATTTTCGCCGGGAAATACTTGCTCGCACAAAAAGAATTTTGATTAAAGTCGGTTCAGCGGTTCTTACAGGCAGTGACGGACTGGATCTCAAAATTATTGATTCCCTTGTTCAGGACATGTCCAACCTGGCAAGAAAAGGATATTCTGTAGTGCTGGTGACTTCCGGCGCGATTGTCTCCGGAAAGCACCGCATGAAGATAACGGAAAGACTTAAAAGCATCCCTGAAAAACAGGCAGCAGCCGCCATCGGGCAGGGAAGACTGATGCGTGTTTATTCCAAAGCGTTTGAAAAAAACGGACTCTATGTCGCGCAGATTCTATTGACTCTTTCCGATGTTACCGACCGCCAGCGGTATCTGAACATCCGCAATACCCTTTCCACTTTAATGGAATGGGGAATAATTCCCATCATCAACGAAAATGACACCGTCGCCGTTGATGAAATCAAGTTCGGGGACAACGACAATCTTGCCGCGATGATCGCCAATGTAATAGAAGCCGATCTCTTTATTAATTTAACAAGTATTGACGGACTTTATGATACCAATCCGCTGGTATCCAAAAAAGCAAAATTAATCCGTGTTGTCAGTGAATTTTCCGAGGAAATTGAGGCTGCCGCAACGGAAGAAACATCATCCAATGGAACGGGAGGAATGAAAAGTAAATATCTGGCAGCAAAGAAAGTAACAGCCATCGGCATACCCTGCATTATCGCTCCCGGTAAAAGGGAAAAAGTTCTTGTCGATATAATGGCCGGAAAAGAGATAGGAACGCTCTTTTTACCTATGGCTGACCGTCTGAACAGCAAAAAATACTGGATTGCCTTCACTTTGCGCCCACGGGGTAAACTCGTGATTGATGATGGAGCCGGAAAAGCCTTAACGGAAAAAGGCAAGAGCCTCCTTCCTTCGGGAATCATCGGCGTAGAAGGAAATTTCAATCTGGGAGATGCGGTGAACTGCGTCAGCCGTGACGGAACGATTCTTGCCAAAGGACTGGTTAATTTTAGTTCGGTAGAAATAGATAAAATCAAGGGTTTAAAAACAAACCAGATAAGCCAGATTTTGGGACACAAGGATTATGATGAAGTTATTCACCGTGATAATCTGGCAATCACCAGACAAAATTACAAAAGTAAAAATCAATGAACCTCCGCCCAGCAAGCTGGGGCGGAATTATCAAGTTAAATATCCTGCGGCAAATAATTTTGTCCCTGAAAAAATTTTCTTGTCAGCGTATTTCAATACAATTTCTTTCTGAAAGTCCTAATTCTCAGACTTACAAATTTATGCTAGATTACCATTGTAGTCATCAGAGAGAAAAGGAAACTTTATGAAGAAAAGGAAAGTTGTTATTTGTTTTTTGCTGTATTTTATTATGCTGTTTGGTTTTGTTTTCTCTTTTGGTTGCAGCAGTGACGGAGGTGGCAGTGACAGCGACAGCACAGATAATACAGACACAGATACGCCCGCGCCATTATCATCTGAAAAAGCCATTACGGCTTTCGGTTTTGAAACACCAGCCGCAACAGGAGTTATCACGGAAGCAACTCATACGATAGACATCACGGTTCCTTACGGTACAAATGTTAACGCTTTGATAGCGATATTTACCACAACCGGTGTCAACGTCAACGTTGGTTTTACCGTTCAAATAAGCGGTTTAACGGTCAATGATTTTACCAATCCGGTGACTTACACAGTGACAGCCGCTGATGCTACGACACAGGATTACATGGTAACAGTAACAACAGAGCAGGACTCCACGCCGGCAAATGATTATACCGGCTCTTATTACGGCACTTCGAGAGTCTCAATTTTTTCGGGGGGCATCCGCATTATTGTCAATGGCTATAGTGAAAATTCGATTGACGCAACTTTTGAAGATCTAAGATTTGGATATGGATTATGGTCTATCTCTTACGGCTATGTTTCAGGGGACACTTTTCATGGAGAAAGTTCTAAAGATGGACTTACTATAGTTATTGACGGAACATTCTCAGCAAATGAATTGACATTATCCGGAAATTTTCGCTTCTCCAACGGCATTAGCGGGACTTTTACAGCAACAAAAGAATAAGCGTGTTCTTCATTGTTAATGTGTCCCAATTAATATTTACCAGCGATATAGTCACTTAATTGATCAATAAGTATATCTTTTTCTGAAATTACCGATTTTACAGCATCACCTATGGAAATAAGACCTATGAATTTAGCTCCATCAAAAACCGGCACATGTCTTATATGTTTACCCGTCATCAGCACCATGCAATCTTCCACCGGAGTATTGGACTTAACAGTAAACATTTTACTGAAAGGCGTCATAATGTCTTTTACGAGGGTTTTGGGGGAAGTTTTACCTTTCAGAACAATTTTTCTCGCGTAATCGCGTTCAGTAATTATGCCGGCAATATTACGTTTTTTATCAACGACCATTACTGCTCCTACTTTCTTTTCCGCCATGAGATTAAGGGCTTCATACACCGTAGCATCAGGAAGAATCGTCCACGTTTGTTTTGGTTTTCTCTTTAAAATATCACTTACTGTCTGCATAACTAACAACCTCCTTTTTCCCTTTTATGACTTTACCTTTAAAGTATTTGGCGAACGATTTGAACTTCATGTGCTGCTTGTATGATTCCTTTTTGATTATGAAGTCCAACATTTATTACTTTTGTGTTTGTGCTTCTTTTAGCTTTCGATCCCTTCTTTGGTTAAATGAAACAATAATTGCCTCTGTAGCCGCCGTCACTGATATTTTTTCCGTGTTGACAATTATATCGTAATGTGCCGGATCAGCAATATCGGCATTGAAATATTTTCTTGCAAATGCCTTGCGATTATTATCTCTTTTCATAATATACTGTTCCGATTCAGCCTTTGTGTATCCTCTGTCTTCCATAAAATATTTAATCCTAAGTTCCATTGGAGCAATTATCCTGACTCTGAATATTCTTTCTTTAGGCAAAACAAAATTGGCTCCCCGGCCAACAATAATAACATTGCCAAAAATACCAATAGTGCCTATTACTCTGGTCAGATGACGCAGGAATTCCCCCGGCCACGGACGATTTTCTCCGAATAAAGACGAAAGCAATGTTTCCCTAAATGTGACCTCCCGTTCATCAAGCGATTCTATCACTCTTCTGCTCATTTTGGCGCTGTCGGCAACGTGCTGAATAATTTGACCGCCTATCAAATCCATATTCATAGCCTTAGCCAGCTTTCTTGCAATATCGCTCCCCCCTGCTCCCGCCTCTCTGGAAACAGTTATTATAGGACCTCCTTCGAAGTTTTCCACTTTCAGACCTTGCTTCATGACTTGGTCAAACAGCTTACGCCACTTGTCAACTTGCTGCTGGACCATCCGGTCTATGATTGCTTTTTCATCTTCATCTTCCCTGTCAACCGTTGCTTTTATGGTTAAGTCTCTAGTATAATCAGGACAATGGCTTCCAACAATGGAATCCTTATCCTTACTTAATTTAAACTTTTTCTGACAATCCCTGCGCCACGCACAAAGTCCACAAATATGCATTTCTCTTGCCATGATTATCACCTTCTTTCTTGTTAATAATTAATGCTCATTTTTTTAACTCATGGCCTCAAAACCAGCTACAATATCCAGCAGTTCTTCTGTAATGGTCATCTGACGTGTGCGGTGAAACTGCACGTACAGATCCTGCAATTGTTCTTCAATATTCTTTTCCGCGTTCTGCATAGAGGCCAGACGGCTGGCATTCTCACTGGCCAGCGATTCGGCAAACGCGCGGTAAAGAGACACAAAAAGATATTCCCTGATTAGTGAGGAAAAAATCTTGTCTCCGTCCATCCTGAAAATCGGCAGAGTTTTCGATTCCCATTTTTTCCGGGCTATCTCCTCAAGCCAATGATGATCCACCGGCAACAGTTTAATTTGATGAGGATGATAAGTGGCCCCACTTACATATTTGTTATAAAAAAGCATAAAATGATCAACGTTATGACGAAAATGCCACTCTTCAATAATCATGATGATTTCCTGAACCAGCGGCGTGATGCCAACCGTAGAACCTGGTGTATTAAGCAATTCATCTATGGATTGTCCTGCATCTTCTACATAATCAGCCACACGCGTGCCCACGGCCAGCACTTTACGGTTTTCTTTTTTCACGCCGGCAGCCTTCATATTGTCGAGTGCGAAAACAGAAATCTGCTCGTTGAGTTGTCCGCATAACCCCTGATCAGAACCGAAAATGACGGCACCAAGACGTTTCATGGGCAAAGTCTTATTCTGTTTTTCCATTTCCATTCTCTCTTTGAGGACTATCTGCAGACCCATTTCCACCGCCCGATTGTAATCACTGAGCGATTCTACCGCTTTTTGATATTGCCGTATGCTCACAGCAGCAAGCGCCTTCATAGTTTTTACCACCGATAAAAGATCACCGGCACTCTTAATTCTTCTTTTCAGTGACTCCGTCGTCTGCACTTGTCTCCTCCGACTCTTCCAATGGCGTAATAGCCGATTTTATCTTATTCAAGATGCTGTCGCGGTCATTCATGTCCAGTTTTTTTCCCCCATCAATCCGTCCGCACAACTCCGGCAGTTGCTCATTAAAAGCCGTAAGCATGCAAGTTTCTGCTTCACGCACCTTTTCAATCGGAACATGATCCAACGTGCCACCGGTAACCGACAGCAGACTGGCAATCTGCTCCGAGGCGCGCAGTGGCATGCATTGCCCCTGCTTGAGAATTTCGCGCACGCGCCAGCCTCTTTCCAAAGTCCTGCGCGTACTGTCGTCGAGCCTTGTGCCGAAACGGGAAAATGTTTCCAGCTCTTCAAATTGTGAATAGGACAGGCGCAAATCACCGGCTACAGAGCGATAAGCCGCCAATTGCGTTTTTCCCCCCACACGCGAGACGGATTTGCCTACATCCACCGCGGGGAGAATTCCTTTATTGAATAAAACAGGGGAAAGATAAATCTGTCCGTCCGTAATAGAAATCAGATTTGTGGGAATATATGAGGACATATCCTGAGCTTCCGTTTCCACAATAGGCAGTGAAGTAAGTGAGCCGCCTCCTAAATCGGGACGAAGATGAGTGGAACGCTCCAATAACCGCGAATGAATATAAAAAATATCGCCGGGAAAAGCTTCACGTCCCGGAGGCCTGCGCAAAAGCAGCGACACTTCCCTGTATGCACGGGCATGCGAGGTCAGGTCGTCGTAGATAATCAGCACGTCCTTGCCCTGTTCCGTAAAATATTCCCCCATGCTGGTTGCCGCGTAAGGAGCGATGAATTGCAGGCCCGGCGTGTCTTCGCCAGTGGCCACTACCACGATACAGGAATTCATCACACCTTGTTCGCGCAGTTCGGCTATTACTTTGGCCACATCGGCACTTTTTTTACCGACAGCACAATAAATAGAAATAATCCCCGTATCCTTCTGATTGATCATCGTATCCACTGCTATGGCCGTTTTGCCGGTCTGCCTGTCTCCCAGAATCAATTCGCGCTGGCCGCGACCTATAGGAATCAATGCATCAATCACTTTTAAGCCGGTCTGCAAAGGCACGGTCACGGGCGAACGATCCATAACCGCCGGCGCCGGTCTTTCCACTGGAAGGCGCATAACCGTATTGACTTCTCCAAAACCGTCAAGCGGCCTGCCCAATGGATCAACTACCCTTCCTAAAAGACCTTCTCCAACCGGCACATCCAGTACGCGCTTGGTACGGTGCACTTCCGATCCCACCTGTAGATTTTCGCTGGGATCAAGCAGAATGACTCCTATTTCATCTATATCTATATTAAAAACCAGCCCCATGTAATTTCCCGCAAAACGTACCAGTTCTTCCGCACGGATATGCGGCAAACCACTGACCCTGGCGATATCCCGTCCGACAAACCGTACAGTGCCGATTTCATATTGCCTGAGCTCGGGATTCTGTTCATTCAGAACCTGTCCCATGGTATCAAACGTATTATCCAGAAAGGTCTTTAATTCCTTGCTTTCCAATTGACTGCTGTCCTGATTCATTCTAAGCCTCCTGACATCTTTTAGTGACACTCGCTAAGAGCAAACTGAGTGCAGCTCGAAGCGTCAATGGAACTATCCCCGAAGCGAAGTAGAGGGGACACTATCCACTATCCACTATCCACCATCTACTATCCACCATTAAGTCGCATGTGCCTCTTTTTGAAGCGTCTCCGTCATGCTTTCCACCAACGTCTCCAGATACTCATTGAGACTCCAGGCTATTTTATGACCGTTGACACGCAACTCAATGCCCGACACAATATCCGGCTGTTTCATATACTGCAGAGTAAAACTTTTATTAATCTGCTCTTTCAGAACATCCTCTATTTGCGCCTTCTTCTGCTCGGAGAGATCAAACGCGCTCTGGATAGTCACCTTATTGCCGCCGCCCCTGACGGCGTTGCGCATCTGAATGCTTTTTCCCTCATCCATTGTCTTTAGGCGGCGTATGAATTCATCCACAATTCTCTCTTCCAGATCGGCATCCGCCAGATCACTTAAAGCCTTGCGTGCCACATCGTATAACTGCTTCGCCGCACGACGGCGTAAATCATGGAAAAAAGCGTCCTGTTCGCGAATCAACATATCCTGCCAACGCATTTTCATCTGATCTACTTCTTCACGAACCTTTTCCATCAGCTCCTTACGTTTGGTTTCAGCAGCCGTCGCCGCCTCATTGAGCATCTGTTCTTTTGTCTCGTTAAGTATCTGGTTGCGCTTTACATAAAGCTCAGTAGCTTCGGTCGCCTTAGCTTTCATATCTTCGGCTTCGGCAAACCGCGCGGCAATCTTCGCCTCTCTGTCGTCCATAGCCTTAATAATTCTGCCGTAAAGAAAGCGTTTCAACAGATAGGCAAGCAAAAGAAAATTGAAGATCTGGCAAAATAAAACAAACCAGTCGATATGCATGGATTATCCCCCTGCTTTTAAAAAATGACCCCAGAAGGGATTGGCAAATATCAGAATCATCGAAATAACAAAGCAATAAATAGCGATTGATTCAATCATGGCCAGTCCGACAAAAAGCGTCCGGGTCAGGGAATTTCTTTCATCCGGTTGTTGAGCAATGGCCGCAAGAGCTTGCTGTATTGATCGACCCATGCCGAGAGCCGGTGCAAGAGAACCGATGGCCATGGTTAAACCAGCGGCAAATATTGAAGCCATCGCAACTAAACTAATCTTATCCATAAAAATGCCTCCTTATTAAAAATATTATTTAAACTTTCACACTAACCTTCACTTCATGCGACTCTTTATGTTTGTGCGTCTCCTCATGAGCGCTTGTTGCCGAAGCGATATAAACCATGGAAAGAATGGCAAATATGTAGGCCTGGATCACGCCAATCAGCAATCCCAGTGCCTGCATAATAACAGGGAACAACAGGGGTGTGACGGAAAGAAGTATGCCGATAACCTTTTCATGACTCATAATATTGCCGAACAATCGAACTGTAAGAGCGAGAGTTCTGGCCAATTCACCCATCACATGAAAGGGGAAGAAGATAAAATTAGGTTGAAAATATTCCTTGAAATAATGGAAAAAACCGTTGCTGGATATGCCGTAGAAAGGAACGGCAACAAAAACACACAAAGCAAGCGCGGCCGTAGTGGTTATTGACGATGTCGGCGCAATAAATCCAGGAACAATAACCAGCACATTAGACAGACAGATGAACAAAAAGAGAGTGCCTATCAAAGGGATATAGTTATCCGCCCCTTTTTTACTCATTTCCCTGATCTCGCCGCGAATGATGGAAATAACCACTTCCAGGAAATGCTGCCATCGCGAAACATTTATCTCATCGGACAAATTGCGAGTGACCAGCAAAGAGACGACCACAAGAATCGCCATGACCAGCCACGTATACAGAATCGTTACATTGAGGGTGACAAACCCCCAACTCCAGAGAATAACCTGATCCGGACTGATTTGATTCATGCCTACGATTTCCATATTCAATCCACCCTGCGGATAAACCAGAACTAGACGGCCTTATTCACCCCCAAGCGGTGTGTGAAGACCATCTTCATAATAACAAAACCCACAAGCGCCGCGGCCAGACGCTCCCAGTGCCCTGTACCCATAATAAAATAAAATCCTGCCAATACCACCGCCATGCGCCCAATAAAACTGATCAGCAGAAGACGCGTTGAACTTGCTGTGGAAGACAGACGCTGCAAAGTCCTCCACAATACAGTAAAATAAAAAATTCCCAGCACCAGACCAAAGGCCAAAGCTGCCGCCAGAGGAAAAAATATTTCTGCGTTAAGATGGTTGCTCATCATCATCTTCTTCATCTTCCTCGATAATTTTGCTGCGCACTCTTCTTACCCAGTAGGCGGCATTTATACAACCGACCAGAACCCCCATGATCAAGCACATTAACACCCATGAATACTGGCTGGGCCAGGTGCGGTCAATCCAAAGACCGAAAGCTATGCCAACCAGCGTGGGAATTGCTATTGACCAGCCGACTATGCCGAACATGCCCAGACCGAACCAGACGGTTTCGTCTTTATGCCGGAGACCCTTGAGTCTTAGTGCTTCTTTTCTGGCCACCTGTTGGGTAAAATGATTGGCAATCTTCCGGCGCCTGACATTGGATGTTCGTCGTATTTCAACCATGTTCACTCCTCAAAAAGTTCAATGTTCAAGGTTCTATGTTCTACGTTATATTTGTGCTGTTCTTAACTTTGAACTTTGAACGTAGAACCTTTTTTCTATCCCTCGTCGCTGCGCTCCTGGGATAATTCGACTAACACTTCAAACTTCGCTTCGCTCGTTCTTAGTGAGTCTCATTATTTCAATTCCACAAAACGTCTGATTAAGCTGGCTTCCAGTCTCGCTGCCGCGGAGCGAACCATTTTTTCACGTTCATCCAGGATGTCATATTGTCGCACGACAATTTCTTTCAACTTTCCCAAATCCGGAGCACGCACGGCGTTACGCGTGGATACAAGAACATCCGATCCTTTTTTCACCAACGTGCCGACATCCATGGCCAGTATTTCCTGTCCACCTCCCGCTGGCTCATACGTGAAAATCCCAGGAGCCAGCGTGGCAACAAAATCAATATGATTGGGCATCAGGCAGAAGGAGCCGTTTTCCGCCTCGGCAACAATTTTTCTTACTTCCTGTGTCAGCATGACTTCTGCCGGCAATAAAATTTTAAGCATCATGGGAAATTTTTGCCTCATCAATTGAACCAATCATATAAAGTGCACGTTCCGGATATTCGGCAAACTCGTCGTTGAGTATCCGCTCACAGCCGTTCAAAGTTTCTTCGCGTGACACCATCTTGCCGGATGTTCCCGTAAATTGCTCGGTTACAAAAAATGGCTGTGTAAAAAATCTTTCCAGACGCCGGGCACGAAATACCGTACGCTGATCCTCGCGGGAAAGCTCAGAAATGCCCAGCATCGCTATAATATCCTTGAGATCTTCATAAACTGCCAGGGTCTTTCGTATTTCTTGGGCGATTTTATAATGGCGTTCTCCGGCAATATTGGGCATCAGCATTTTGGAGCCGGACTGAAGCAGGTCAATTGCCGGGTACAAACCTTCGCTCGCCCGCTTGCGCGAAAGAGCAATGGTCGCCGAAAGATGGCCAAAGGTGTGCACGGCGGAAGGATCGGTAAAATCATCAGCCGGAACATAAACAGCCTGAATGGAGGTAATCGCACCGGTCTTGGTATTGCAGATACGTTCCTCAAGTTCAGCCAGTTCCGTTGCCAGCGTCGGCTGATAACCAAGACGCGAAGGCAGTTGTCCCAGTAATCCGGAGACTTCCATGCCGGCCTGAATAAAACGGAAGATATTATCTATCATCAGGAGCACGTCCTGTTTGGCGTCATCGCGGAAATATTCCGCCATCGTCAACGCCGTATGGCCGACTCGAAAACGTGCGCCCGGCGGTTCATTCATCTGTCCGAAAACCATCACTGTATTGCCCAGAACGCCGCTTTCTTCCATTTCCCGGTAAAGTTCCTCACCTTCGCGGCAGCGTTCGCCAATGCCGCAAAAGATACTCATGCCTTCGTGCGCGCTAACTGTGTTGTGAATCATTTCCGTTATGAGAACTGTTTTGCCGACACCCGCTCCGCCAAAAAGCCCCGCTTTGCCTCCCCTTTCCAGTGGAGCCAAAACATCTATGGCCTTAATTCCTGTCTCGAAAATTTCCGACACGGTGGATTGATCCCGCAGAGGAATCGGTTCACGGTGAATATAACGATATTCCCCGGCTTTTACTTCTGTCTTTTTATCAATTGTATTTCCGAAAACGTTGAAGACCCTTCCCAAAAGTTCCTTACCCACAGGAACTTCAAATGGTTTGCCCGTATTAATGACAACCGATCCTCTGGCTAAACCCTGAGTAGGCGTCAGAGCGACACCGCGAATAGTATGCTCATCAAGCTGCGTGAAAACCTCGATAATTATCTGCCCTTTATCACCGGCCGTAAGTACATTGCGAATAGCCGGAGCCACCGGAAAGCGGACATCTACCACACTGCTGCGAACTGATAAAACTTTACCTTGATTGACTTGTTCGTTATCCACGTTTATCTCCTCTTATGTTATGTAAAAAACTTAAAACATTTCTTCCACTTTTCTGATTCCTTCCATAAGCCTTCCTATAACGACGCCGATAACAATAAACATAAATCCCCGGATAACATCACCGGAAAATGATACTCCCTTAAGGAACAAAGCATGACTGATCAGAATCAAAACACCGAGAAAAACAGCTGCAAAAATGCCCCTTTTACCCCACCAGATAGACGCCAAAATAATCGGGATATAGAACAGATGAGTGAAAATAACCTCTGTCTTAAGTTCGGCATGACAATAATAAGTCAGAATAGAGGCAACAAGAAGGAAAACCGTCATCAATCCGACTTTGAGGATATTATTTTTAGAACCTATTTGTCCCTTCATCATAAGTGTTTTTACGGCGCCGATCCTTCTCTCTATGCTGCCGAGAATCAGTTCCTGATATTTTTCGATGACCTGATAGGATACATAATCGAATAACAATATTGTTCTGTTCAGACTTTCCACAGCCTGTGTCTTTTCCAGAACAGTAATGAAAGCACCCTGAAATTCCGCGTAAAGCCAGAGATTCCGCCTCATAAGCATCAAAGCGTAAATAGCTTCCTGCAGGGGTATTTTTTTTCTGTAAAGCTCCTCGGCATACTTCCAGGAAAATGTCTTGGCTTCTTCATAAGGATTTTGTGCCAGAGACATACGCCGGAAAAGACGGTAAAAATCGGTCCCTTGTTCAATTACCATTTCTTGCGGCAGAGAATGATAAGAAGGAGTTCTTTCATGTTTCATGACATCTGCAGCCCATTGTTTGGAAATATTCTCGGCCTTCAGTTCTATCAACTCAATAAGTTTTGCGGCATAAGCTTGCATTTTTCATCCCTCTTTTCATTTAAGATGTTCTGAATAAATTATTTTAAAAGTTAACTTATACCCGTCACAACGAATTTTCTTTGGCCATCCTACCCAGTTTTATCATCTTCCAGAATTGCCTAGCGGTAACATACATAATGTAATCAAATATGAGAATTGTCCGGCTGAGACTTTCTATTGCCTGACGGTGCTCAACTTCAACATTAAACAGAGCCTGAAATTCCGCATATAGCCACATGTGTCTTCTCATAAGAATCAGTGCGTACAATGCTTCGTGAAGGGGAACTCCTTCATTAAATCTTTCCTCCGCATACTTGTCAAAAATCTTTTCTGCTTGCTCATAAGGTGATTCATGAAAAAATATCATCTGAAAATCGTTGTAAAATTTTTTTGCTTGAAGAACAATTTGCTCCTGGGATGCGTCATGATAGGAAAAAGTTTTCGTGTTTGTCTTCACGTCCTTAACCCATTGCATGACGATTGCATCTGAATTTTTTTGAGTCAGATCAATAAGTCTGCTAGCAAACGCTTTCATAAACATTTTACCCTTGAATAAGGATAATCAGCAACGGACATGCCAAGAAAAATTTTTTATTTTATTTTTAAGTAAAATTTTTTTGCGCAGACAATGGCATAAAAAAGCACTTACCGGAAAAATCCAGTTTCTCTGAACAGTTATCGACTTTTGACCACACACGGTAACGGTAATAAAAAATGTACTCTTTTTATAGCCAGGGTAGGAAATTTAGAATTTCTCTCAGAAAGAAAAACGACAAAAAAGTCTCCGGTAAACAAGCGACTAAAAAACAGCAGACATTTAAAAACAATAATTGTCCCTAAATATAATAACTTGCTGATGATGACCTTTATGTCGCAGCAGATGACTTAAATGTCGCGGAGAACCGCTTCCCACTGTGGATTTTTTCTCATAACGGCAATTTTCCTCTGTAACTGCCTGACGGTTATCCCCAGAATTTGCGCGGCCTTACCACGATCACCGCTGACATTGGTCAAAACATATATCAGATGCGCCTCATCGTTTTCCTTTAACGTGCATAACTGGCGTGATATGGATGATTGTTTGGTTGATACCATTCCCAGATGAGATGGCAAAATCATATTGGAATCAGTCAGTAAAACGGCATTTTCAACTATCTGAGCCAATTCACGAACGTTACCGGGATAATTCCTGCCATTTAACAAATCTATCGCTTCCGGACTGAAGCCGATAATATTTTTTTTATAAATATCGCAAGCCTTGCGCAAAAAATGAGACGCCAGCAGAGGTATGTCACTTGTTCTTTCCTGCAAAGGGGGCAAGTGGATGTGAATCGATTTCAACCGGTAGAGTAAATCCAGCCGAAAAGAGCCTTCCTGACAGGACTTTTCAATATCGCTATTGGAAGCAGAAATGATTCTGACATCCACCCAAACGGGTTTTGCCGCACCAAGAGGATAAAAAGATTTTTCCTCCAGTACCCGAAGCAGTTTCGTCTGCAAACCAACCGGCAATTCTCCGATTTCGTCCAGAAAAAGTGTGCCGCCGTCTGCCTGCTCAAAATATCCCCGGTGCTGTATTTCCGCGCCTGTAAACGCGCCTTTGGTATGGCCGAAAAACTGACTTTCAAACATGCTGGCGGGAATAGCGCTTACATTGACGGCAATAAAAGGACCCTGGGGCATTGGTCCAGCTTTATGAATACCTCTGGCAACAAGTTCTTTTCCCGTACCTGATTCTCCGGTAATCATTATCGGGTTACCGCTTGTTGCCATGACCTGGGCGTAGGTAAGCAAGGTGCACATTCGTGGGTCTCGTGTAATAATCTCTGAAAAAGCACTGGGAATTTTGCTCTGGTCATGCCCCGCTGTTACCGATAAACCGATGAGCAATCCCCTGTGTTCATAGGCTCTTTTAACAGCCAAAAAAAGCAGATCGTTGTCCACCGGCTTGACTAGATAGTCATAAGCACCCAAACGAATCGCCTTAACAGTCGTGGGAATATCATCAATTGCAGTAAGTATTATAAACTCTGTATGCGGACGGTAAGGTTTTGTTGATTCCAGAACCTGCAAACCGTCAATTTCCGGCATCAGTAAATCCAGAAGAACTATATCAAAATCCGTTTCTTTGATTTTGGCGATGGCATCCCTACCGTTATTGCAAGTATCAACGTTCCTGATACCCCGCCATTTTATAAGACGTTTTATCGAATTAAGGGCTACTTCTTCATCATCAACAATCAGGATTCTCATAATATTTGCCTTCCCGTTTCACGGATTATACTTTGTAACTGTGATACGCTGAATGGTTTCTTGAGCAGATAATCAGGTTTAACAGCGGCTTTGCCTTCCTGTTTCAGACTTATTGAATCAGAAGAATAAAGTATTACAGGCAGGAGTGGAAAACGCTCTTTTATTTTCTTTGTCAATTCCCAACCATTGATCGACGGCAGTTTAATTTCTGAGATAAAAATATCCACTTCGGGATATGTTTCCAGATAAGCGACCACATCTTCGCAGGTTTTTTCAGGACTACAATGCCAATCAATAACATCAACAAAGCTCATTTTTATTTCATCAAGATAGGAAGTATCACTGTCACACCAGAGTATGGCCGGGCTAATATTTATTGGAGTCCTGGCATCAAGTGAAAGATAAATAGTAAACCTGCTGCCGATATCGGGACGGGAAAGAACTCCTATTATTCCATGGTGCTCCTTGACTAGTCCATAAGATATGGAAAGTCCCAATCCTGTTCCTTCCTGATCCCGACGAGTAGTAAAGAAAGGTTGAAAGATATGATCCAGAACTTCTTTTTTCATTCCTATACCGTTATCTTCAATTTCAATCAGAATAGAGTTTAATCGTTCAACTTTTCTGGCTGTTATAATTATTTTTCCTTTTCTATCCGGTGTAATGGCTTGATGAGCATTAATTAAAAGATTGGCAATAACCTGTTCGAGCTTTTGGAAATGTCCCTGTATAGGTGGAAGATTGCTGTCTATATAAATATCCATGTAGGAAACGGTTTTGCGAACCTGGGCACCGACTATAATCATTACTCCCTGAATCACTTCCTCTATTTTGACAGGTTTCTTGTCAAATGTTTCATCGGTACGGGCAAATTCTTTCAATCCCGCGATTACCCGCTTGATTCTTTGAGAAGCTATCTTAAACTCATCAATGACTTCTTTCATATTCGTACAGACTTCCACGAAACCGATGCCTTTATCACCCCAGTCCGGATGAGACGCTCCATCGCTGGCCAGAATCGGCTCAATGGTATTCCACATTTCCTCCAAAAGAGTAATATTATTAGCGATAAAGCTGACCGGATTGTTTATTTCGTGAGCGACCCCTGTCACAACTTCACCAAGGGCTTTTAATTTATGGGATTGAATCATCTGTTGCAGACGGAATTCCCCTTCCTGTCTGATTTTTTTATCTTCCGTTATATCCTGCCATGCTCCAACCATGTAACCCCGGGAACGCTTGCCGGGCAGTATCAGTCGGCGGTGATCGGAAATCCAGCGATAAGAGCCATCAGCCGTCTGGAATCGATATTCTAGTTTGTAAGTACCTTTTTTGGCGGCCGATTTTAATTTCTTGAGTATAGTTTCCCTGTCTTCAGGATGGATGCGCTGCTGCCAGAAATAAGAATTACCTGTAAACTGAACTGGAGTATATCCGGTGATTTCTTTGACCCTGTTACTGACAAAGGTAATTGTAAAATTTTCATCAGCGTTACAGATATAGGATACAATGGGTAGAAATTCGAGAATCAGGGATAAATGATCTGTAATTTCCTTCAACGCTTTGTTGGCTTTGGTAAGTTTGCGCGTACGTTCCTTTACTTTTATTTCCAATTCTTCCTGTGCTTTCAGCAAAGCTTCTTCCACCCTCTTTGCCTCGGTTATATCTTCCAGCGTCTCTATTGCTCCAATAACAGAACCTTTGGAATTACGGATAACAGCAGCTGTAAAGCGCAGCCACTTTCCTCTTTTGCCGAGCTCAGGGAAAAAATCAGTAGCTTCATAAGCGCCGGTGATCAATTTCGATTTGATAAATTTTCCTGGATACCACTGAGGAATTTTTTTATGTTGCTTATCAACAAGCAAGTCGGCCATGCAAGGTCTTGCCGTTTTATAAAATGCCCGCCAATGCTGTCCGGTACCGATTACTTCACTGGCTTTGATGCCGCTTATTTCTTCAAGTGCCTTGTTCCAGTAAATAATCAGATGATCCTTGCCGATAATAAACGCCGGGATGGGAGAACTTCCGATAATGCTCTGCAGGAATTGCTGGCCTTTGCTGAAAACTTCGCGAGCCCACGCACTTTCACGGTGTTGGGAATTTGATTTGATTTTCTTCCGGCGGTTATCCATCCTAATCCATCATGATTGAAAATTTTAATACGGCTTTGCTTGGACAATTCTGTAAAAAGTTAATCCTGTATGAAGCAATTTCCCGCAGTAAAAATGACTAATTTGTGGTGATTTTACGGTTTAATTATATTGAAGAAGCCTTTTGTGTGTCAAGAAAATTAAAAAATTTTAGCTGCGTATTATATGATTATCACATCTGTCAATCAAACATGATTTGGAATAGTTTCTTCTATTATCTTTCATCAATTGCCAGATTGGCAAGTTTATCTGCACGGCTGTTGAGCAGACGCGGGATGTGTTTCACCTCAACAGAATTAAAAGAAGCCAGCAGCCTACGGACATCTTTCATTAATACCCTTAGATTTTCATTTTTAACACGGTAGGAACTATTGACTTGCTTAGCCAGAAGTTCTGAATCCAGGTAAACTTCCAGATTTTTGTATCCGCGAGAGAGTGCTTCTTTCAATCCCAAGATAAAAGCCTTATATTCCGCTATGTTGTTGGTACAGTGTCCTAGATATTCCTTCCCTTCCCATATAACATTCTCATCGGGATCCATTATCACAGCTCCGGCTCCGGCAATTCCAGGATTGCCGCGGCAGGCACCGTCACTGAATAATTTATAACTTTTTTTAGACATGTAAATTATGACGGCTTCTCCATATCCTGAAAATATATTATCCGGTTGCAGTTCGGACAACTAAACAATTCATCCGACCTCCTTATTTCATTATAAAGTTGAGGTGGAATATTCATGTGA
The DNA here is from genome assembly GCA_016927935.1 of Syntrophaceae bacterium. GTDB lineage: Bacteria > Desulfobacterota > Syntrophia > Syntrophales > Smithellaceae > Smithella. The sequence continues at coordinate 59,069 of JAFGLS010000051.1, read as the reverse complement.
CAGCCGTTACAAACAGATTTCCACACGGAAGTTACACCAATTCCATTATTTCTTTTCTTAATTTTTTCGTACTTGGACAACAACTCACCCGGAACATTTTTCTGCAAATCAATTCTCTTTTGTTCTAAGTCAGCCGTATCGGTATCCACGGCATTTAAGTCATCCTCTAATGTCTTTTTTTCCTGTTCGTATTTGATTTGGCTTTGTCTTAAATCTTCTTCTTCTTTCTTAACCAAAACGACAAGTTTATCCAGTTCCTCCAGTATGGAAATTATTTCAGTTTCAACTTCACCGCGCGCTGATTCGGCAGTCTCTATTTCCATGAGCATGGCTTGATATTCTTTGTTGTTTTTGACTTCCAGTATTCTCTCTTTTGTCTTTACAATGCCTTCGTTTATCTTTTTAATTTTGTTTTCATTCTCCACGTGACGTGATTTAAGTTCCTCATATTTTATTTTATTTTTCTCTGTTTTTTCTTTAATCAATTGGAACTCTTTATTCAGTTTTTCTATATTTTCCGGCAATATTTTCTTCTTTGCAGCTAATTTTACCAACAGTGAATCGCATTCCTGAATCTTTATCAACAGCAATAATTTGTCTTTCAACAATCTTCTCCTTTCTTAGGGCAAAAAAAATGCACCTTTTAAAGGTGCATTTTTTAAGTAAACTGCTTCACGAGTTTGTAATCTGTGCCGTGAAATGATGACTTTGCTTGTCTTTTCACGGCATTAATATAAATTGTTTTAAAATACTCTCTCTCCACGCGAAAAATTATCTTCTCCTCAACTATAAATCATTTTGTATTATTTGGTGGGCCCACCTGGAGTCGAACCAGGGACCTACCGGTTATGAGCCGGTGGCTCTACCAGTTGAGCTATAGGCCCGCATCTTTCTTTCTCAATATAATAAACCTGCGAATTGATATACGCAAATATATAGCTTGTCAATAATATTTTACAGTTTCGTGTAACGTTTCTTTGTTTTATTCTTTACCTTGCTTATCACCAAAGTATCCATAACGGTGTGAGCTTCAGAAACTTCGCTAGTTTCCCCCACTTTTTCCGCTAATTTAATTTCATCTCTCTTTAGGAAATTTGACCGATCACTTATCCCAAAGCGCATGCGTAAAACTTTTTCCTCACGAGAGGTAAGAGTTGTCAGGATTTTTCTTGTTTGTTCAGCCAAATCTATATTTATGGTAGCTTCTGAAGGTGATAAAACTCTTTTATCTTCGATAAAATCACCTAAATGACTGTCCTCTTCTTCACCGATTGGTGTTTCCAGAGAAATAGGCTCTTTGGCTATTTTCAGCACTTTTCTGACTTTTTCCAATGGATACTCCATTTTATTGGCTATTTCTTCGGGTGTAGGTTCACGTCCCAACTCCTGCACCAAATAACGTGAGGTGCGAATTAGCTTATTAATTGTCTCAATCATATGAACAGGAATTCTGATTGTGCGGGCTTGATCGGCAATTGCCCTGGTAATTGCCTGTCTGATCCACCACGTTGCGTAAGTGGAAAATTTATATCCGCGCTGATATTCAAACTTATCTACTGCTTTCATCAGTCCAATATTTCCTTCCTGAATCAAATCAAGAAATTGCAGTCCGCGGTTTGTATATTTTTTAGCAATACTAACAACGAGACGTAAATTTGCCTCTACTAAAGTCCTTTGGGCTCTTTCTGCTTTTCTTTCTCCTTCTTCTATATCCTTAATAGTTGTTTTGAGTGTTGCCGTTGGAATTCCTACTTCACGTTCAATTTGTTTTATCTTTTTTTTCGCCTCTTTAATTGCTTCTTTACTTTTCCTCGGCAACTTGAGAAGAATAATTGACTTTTTAGCCGTATTTTTTCTATTCTTTTTCGTTTTCTTGCCTTGCGCTGCACTCGACTGGATTCCTTTTTTATATTGAGCAATTATTTTTTCAGCTGCTTTAATTTCATCTGCATAATTCAGCAAGCGGTAAATGAAACGATTGATTTGCTTTTTACTGAAACGAATCTTACGACAAAGTATAACAATACGACGAATGTATAAATCTAATTTGGCGTTCAGTTCAGTTCTTTTTTTCTTGGACAAATTCTTAGATTTAAGCTTGGCACGTGTAATCTTAACTACTTCATTATGCTCCCTGATTTTGCTTATTTGTTTTAGTATTCTATTTTTATGTTCATCCTCTTCAATAAAACCTTCTTCATCCTCTATGCTATCAACAACATTCTTGCTTTTTAGTTCTCCCGTCAGCAGTTTATTTCCGATATTTAATACTTCATCAATCGAAAAAGACAGACAAAATATAGCCGACATTGTGGCACGTGCACCTTCTTCAATTTTCTTTGCAATCTCTACTTCTCCTTCACGACTCAAAAGTGATACCGATCCCATCTCTCGCAGATACATTTTTACAGGATCTCCTGTTTTGTCCGCACTGGGCACCAACGCCAGTGTTTCCTTGAGGCCTACATCGCTTATATCCTTCATTGATTTTTTTAAAGTAAGCTTCTCACCTTGCTCAGTGTCAATAATATCAATATTTTTTTCTCCAAAAAGCGAAATAATATCATCCAGCTGTTCAGCTGACGTAACATCCGGTAGCAAAGCGTCATTAACATCATCGTATGTTAAAAAACCTTTTTCTTCCCCCAGCGTAATCAACTTGTTAACTTCATCAGACTGTACTTCTTTTGCCATTTGGCTTCTCCTTCAAGTTTTTTATTGTGAAACTCCAATTTAATGAGTCCCAAATTTCAGAAGCGCAGCGAACTGAAATTTGTTGGACGAATTATCCCACGCGCGAAGCCAAGTGGGACCGTTCAACCAGTTAATGCAATTCTTTCTCTTTAATCAGAATGCTTTCCTTTTCATAAATAAGTTTTTTTATCATATCTTCATTGCCATTTTCCTGAGCCTTACCCAATTTTATTTTAATTTGACGATGTTGTTCCTTATACCACTTTCTTTTTATCTGACATACGTTATCAGTAAATACTTTTCCCAGCATATTATCATCGACAGGCAACGCTTTTATCATCAGTTGAAACAATCTTTCGCACAATGCTGAATTTTTATCAGCTGACAAAATTTCGCCAATATCGACAAAGCCGAGCAATTTATAGGCATCAATAATTTTCCCCCCCAATATTTTTATTTCAGGCTGTAAAAAGTAATCCAATACATTCTCTTTTTCCACCTGCATGATTTTCTGAGGATACTCAATCATCAGCTGAATCAAATGCAGTTCAACCGTGTCATTATTAATATTAAAAAGAGGTTTTATTTTATCCGGTCTGCCTTCATGTTTCGTTGCATTCTTGTAAGTTTCTTTTATTAGCAATTCTTCGTTAATTCCTGTTTTTTCCGCTATGCGTTTAATGAAAATATCCTTTTCTTTTCTATCGCTGATTTTAGCAATAAAATTCATGGCGGTTTTTATCATATCTCTTTTATCTTCAAAAGTTTTCCCATTTCCCAATACATTTTCAATATAGTAATCGCTTAGTGGCTGGGCGTGGGAAATCAAATCTTCCATTTTTTCTTTACCGAATTTCCTTACGTACTCATCAGGATCACAGCGCTCAGGCAAAATTAAAGCCCGCGCTCTCATCGGCGTACTTAAAAATAATTCCAGACTTCGGTCAAGCGCTTTTTTACCTGCCTCATCGGGATCAAACAAAACGACAACTTCTGTTGTATAACGGCGCAAAAGTTCCAGATGCTCTCTGGTCAGCGCTGTGCCCAAAGTAGCAACCACATTGCCAATACCCGCGTTCCATAGAGAAATTAAATCAAAATATCCCTCAACAATCAGAGCAAAGCCTTTTTTACGAATTTCTTCCTTTGATTTATTCAAGCCGTATAAATTTTTACCCTTTATGTAAACAGGTGACTCGGGAGAATTGAGATATTTGGGCTCACCTTTATCCAGAATTCTCCCGCCGAAGGCAACTGTCTCGCCAAAAACATTTTCAATGGGGAAAATAATACGCCCCCGGAATCTGTCGTAAAAATCCCCGTCTTTTCCAGCAATTACGAGTCCGGCCTGCTCTGCCAATTTCAGGGACAGACCGCTCTTTTCAATATATTCTGTCAAAGAACGCCAAGTATCCGGGACATATCCCAGACGGAACTGTTTTACGACATCTTCAGATATGCCTCTGCCCTGAAGATATTTACGGGCCGAAGCACCCGCGGCAGAAAAAAGATTGTGGAAAAACTGCTGAGCCGCTTTCAAATTTAAATTAATTATTTTTTCGTTGAGTAAATCCTTTTGTCTTCTTTCTTTTCTGGAAGAAATCGGAGGCAAAACAACACCCGCCTTTTCCGCCAGAACCTTAATGGCTTCCGGAAAAGTTTTATCGGCAATTTTCATAAGAAAAGTAATAACGTTCCCACCCGCCCCGCAACCAAAACAGTAAAATATTTGTTTTTCGCGATTAACCGTGAACGACGGGGTTTTCTCCTGATGAAAAGGACATAATCCAACGAAATTTCTGCCCGTTTTTTTTAGTGTAAGATGCTCGGAAACAAGATCAACAATATCTATTCTGTTTCTAATTTCTTCAATCTTGCTGTTATCAAAGTACACTGGTTATCCTGATAAATATGTTATTCTATTTAAAAATAAAGAATATATCCTCTCACTGGGATAAAAACGCTCTAACTTTTTCGCCGACAATCTTGCCATCGGCTATTCCTGTAAGTTTCGGCATCAAAATTTTCATAACTTTCCCCATATCCTTTATAGAGACAGCACCTGCTTCCTCAATCGTTTTTCTAATTAAGGCATCAACTTCATCTTCCGACAACTGAGCCGGCATGAATTCCTGAATAACTTTTAATTCCGCTTCTTCTTTCTCAACGAGATCAGTTCTTCCTCCTTTGGCGAACTGCTCAATAGAATCTTTTCTCTGCTTAATCATAGATGAAAGAACCTGAAGGACTTCACTTTCATTTAACGGTCGCATTAAATTTATTTCCTTGTTATGCAGCGCTGTCTTTAACAAGCGAATTGCCGAAAGCCTGATTTTATCCTTGGACTTTGCCGCGATAATCATGTCATCATTTAATTTAGTGTTGATATCCATAACATTTCACCTTTTTTATAATTCAACCTAATTCGTCATGAAGTTTTCTGCCACCGAGAACATGAACGTGCAAATGAAATACAACCTGCCCTCCCTCGGCATTGCAGTTAATTACGGTCCGAAAACCACTAGCATCAATTTTTTTTATTACTGCCACCTTTTGCACAGCGGCAATCAGATTATTAATAATTTTAATTTTCTTATTGTCAATATCCATCAAAGTGGAAATATGACTTTTAGGAATGATGACAACATGCACAGGAGCCATTGGATGAATATCATCAAAAGCCAACACTTCATCGTCCTCATAAACTTTCTTGCAGGGAATTTCTCCTTGGACAATTTTACAAAATATACAATCTGACATAAATGCTACCTCCACTATTTGTTTCTAACAAAACCTCTTACTTTCTTTTATCGCTTCCTCAAGAAAAATATCCCCATTATAAAGGGCGCGCCCAATAATTACTCCTTGAATCTTATAATCCCCGATAGCCAAAAGATTTTTAATATCATTTATGGAAGCCACGCCACCGGAAGCAATAACCGGTATGCTCACCGCTTTTGCCAGTTCCCTTATTGCCTCAATATTCATTCCTGTTTTCATTCCATCGCGTTCGATATCTGTGTAGATCATAGCTTTCAGGCCATATTTTTCATAATGTCTCGCGAGGTCAATAGCGTTTTTTTCAGTGGTCTGAGTCCAGCCCCGGACAGCTACTTTGCCGTTAAGAGCGTCAATTCCTAAAATTATTCTATTTGGAAATTTTCCACAGGCATAATGGACAATATTTTCATTTTGCAGAGCCGTTGTACCGAGGATAACGCTGGAAATACCATTACCCAAGTAAAACTCAATGGTTTCCATATTCCTTATTCCTCCGCCAACTTGAACAGGAATATTAACATTCTTAGCAATGTCCAAGATTATTTCTGCGTTACAAGGTTCACCCGCAACAGAACCATCCAGATCAACCACATGAATCAATTCTGCGCCTTTTTCCATCCACTTTAGCGCCATTGCCACCGGATTATCTGCGTATGTTGTGACACGATCAAATTTACCTTGAGCCAAGCGCACGCACTTTCCATCTTTGATATCTACTGCTGGAATAACGATCAAACGCCTCACCTTTGTAAGAAAGAGTATAATTATTTATTTTTACAATTTACCAATTCCGCTGCGCCTATAGTGACCCTAAAGTGATCTTTAGATTATTCAGGTTATTCGCTTTCGGAATTGGAGTTTCAACAATAAACAGAAGGGATTACCTGAATTGAAGAGCCTATTTAATTTAAAAAATCCGGAAATGTTTTAAAAATATCATTCATGCCCTGTTCGGTTAGCTGGCTTGCGGTAACCCATTTAGCGCCGCCTTTAAAAAATGAAGATATTTCAAAAACATTTTCCATCAGAGATTTTTGCGTTTTATCAAAAAATCCACGCCAGATTACACTGCAGTCGTCAGTTTTTACTAAACGAATTTCAAAAAAAACGGATGCCGGATGTTCCGATGAATATGAAGAACCCACCCTTTCATTATAACGGTAAACACAACCTATTGCTAAAAAATCCGCACCCAGCTCTTTGCCGACTTTTTTAAAAATTTCAACACGATTTCCTTTCATTTTTCCGGAAGAAATTTTCTTATAAACAGCCTGAACTTTTTCGGAAGAAATTAATTCTATTCCTTTTATATCCCGCAGTTTATTAACAAAAACTTCTTCCACAATTTTTTCGGATTCCTTTAATATTTTGCCGCTGGAAGAACCTGCATCGCAAGGACAAAAAATAGCAGCCCCTGCTTCTCTTGCCGGAGTTAATGACTGAAAAGGAATTACTGCTATACACTTTGTAATTCTCTCACTCTGCGCAATTTCTTGAGCAGCCTGAACAGTAATTGACAAAACCATAAAAGCAATTAAAAATAATCCCGTGATATAACTAATCTTTTTATAGTGATAATTTAACAAAATTTTACCTCACTTTCTTTATCCCCCGATAAACGGTATAAGTCCCACCCCTACGGGATAAATGCGTTAATGAATTTGTTTAATTACATAAAACAAATTCAAATTTATTATAATATTTCTTTTGTAGAAAGAACTCCCTTAATATTTTCATTCAAATCCACCGCATTTCTAAAGGCACGGGCGAAAGATTTGAAGACTGCCTCAATAATATGGTGACTATTATCGCCATATAAAAAATTGATATGTAGCGTTATGCCGCTGTTATCCGTAAACGCTTTAAAAAACTCCTTGACCAAAGCGGGATCAAATCCACCGATTTTTCTTCGCCCATACTTTACATTATAAATCAAATAGGGACGTCCGGAAATATCCATATCCACTCGGCACAAGCATTCATCCATCGGCACACAAGCCGAACCGTAACGATTGATTCCTGTCTTTTTACCCAGAGCTTTAGCGACGGCCTGCCCAAGACAGATCCCCAAATCTTCTATTAAATGGTGGTCATCAATCTGTGTATCCCCCTTGCCCAGAACAACAAGCTTTAAAAAACCATGCCGCGCGAAAAGTTCCAGCATATGATTAAAAAAAGGAATCGTTGTATCAACCCTGCTTCCTGCAGTCTTATCCAGGTCAATTTTTAGGCATATATCGGTTTCCGTTGTTTTACGTACAACTTTCGCTTTTCTGGCCATATTTTTTCTCTATTAAATAACTTTATTTAAAGGGTATTCAATTACTCCCTGGGCACCCGCCTCCAGAAGCTTAGGAATTAAATCCCGCATAGCCCTCGCGTCAACAATGGATTCTATAGCAAACCATTTCTTGGAAGACAAACTGGAAATAGTTGGAGATTTAAGCGAAGGAAGCAGCGATAACACCTTGTTCAAATTTTCCTTGGCAACATTTAACTTTAGTCCTACTTTGCCCATAGCCTGCAAAGAACCATAAAGCATTGTACTGATTTGTTCAATTTTTTTGCGTTTCCACTGGTTCTTCCAGGAAGCACGATTGGCAATCAACTGTGTGTTGGTTTTCATCAGCTCTTGAATTATTCTTAATTTATTGGCCTTAATCGTCGAACCGGTTTCCGTTACTTCAACAATGGCATCCACTAGGCCTTCCACCACTTTCGCTTCCGTTGCCCCCCAGGAAAATTCAACATGAACATTTATTTTTTTTTCGGCAAAATATTTCTTGGTAAAGTTCACCAACTCAGTTGATATCCTTTTGCCTTCCATATCTTTTATTGACTTGTAAGGGGAATCTTCACGTACGACCAGAACCCAGCGGGCCTGCTGTGCCGATACTTTGGAATAAATCAAATCCCGCACTACCACAACATCAGACGAATTCTCCATAATCCAGTCAATCCCCGTCAGACCAAGATCAAGGGTTCCGTCTTCAACATAACGCGACATTTCCTGTGCTCGAACCAGTTTGCAAGTAATTTCCGGATCATCAATATCGGGGAAATAGCTTCGATGGTCACTGGTGATACGCCAGCCGGCTTTTTTAAACAAATCTATGGTATTGGCTTCCAGACTTCCCTTGGGAATTCCCAGCTTTAAAACTTTCATTTATACACATCCTCTGGACTAAAAATTTTTTCTCCAACTTCAACAAAATCTTTGCCGCTTAACTTTCGATAGAAACACGACCGGTATCCTGTATGGCAGGCCGCACCTCCCAATTGTTCAACCTGCAATAGAATCACATCGTTATCGCAATCAATAAAAATATCCTTGATTAATTGAAAACGCCCCGATGATTCTCCCTTTAACCAGAGTTGCTTACGTGATCTGCTCCAGTATGTCGCCTTGCCTGTTTTTAAGGTAGCTTCCCAGGACTGGCGATTCATATAGGCCATCATAAGAACTTCTTTAGTTTCAATATCTTGAACAATTGCAGGCACCAAACCATTGCCTTTGGAAAAATCCGGCTCTATCATTTTATCCTCATATTTTTTGATTTTGTGTATTTAAATGATGAATTGCTTTAAATCAAGAAATATTTTAATATATAAACAATCCATTTACGTATTGTTTGAGTATTCTTTTTATGGTAAAAAACGACACATTTTAATAAATTGTTTAATGAACGGGGGTATAATTATGTCTTTGCTCATTGGAGGAATAATTTCTGCTATCTTGGGATTGGTAAGTTTAATTTTTTGCTGGTCGGATTTTATGACCATTATTAAAGGGGCATTCCCCGTTTTTTTATTTCTGGGGGGTGCGCTTGCTGTTTATGTTGGGATAGACGAAATACAGGAAAAAAGCAGAGAAGAAAGACAACGACAGGAAGAAAAACTCACCAAGGCCCAACAAGAAATTGAAACAATCAGGGCCCAAGCTGAAAGCTATAAAGAAGAATTAAACAAACTAAAGGAATCAAAACAATAATGTTTTTTAAAAAAATTAATCAGGCGAATGCTCTTTTCTTCTTTTTACAATCGTTCCCCAAATCATTAACACAGCACCAATGGAAATAGCTGAATCAGCAACATTGAAAGCAGGCCAATGGGCTGTTCCGACATATACATCCAAAAAATCTATCACCGCACCAAAACGAACCCGGTCAATGAGATTTCCCACAGCTCCGGAAAAAATAAGCGTCAGAGACATCACATAGAACATATTCTCCGATTTGCTTTTCACCATGTAATAAATGATCAGCAGAATAACCAAAACGGTAATTCCAATAAAGAAAAAATAGCGAAATGTCTCAGAGGTATCGGCCAGAAATCCGAAGGCGGCGCCGGGATTCATCACATAAACAATGTTTAAAAAACCATCAATAACAATGTATGATTCATGGATAAAAAATCTTTTTATAATGGCGGCTTTTGTTATTTGATCCAGTAAAACTATTGTGGCTGAACAAACAAGAAAAATAATAATATTTTTTTTCAAGGAGAACTCCTTAAAGAGTTGTTTTCTATAGATTTATAGATTCGACAGACAACGGGCACAAATAGTCGGATGCTGCGCATTTGAACCCACTGTTTCTTCATAAATCCAGCAACGTTCGCATTTGCCGCCGCGGGCCTTTTCCACACCGATTATGAGACCTTCGATTTCTTCACTTTGGAAAGGAGTGACAATATCTTTCTCTTCGGCCATTTGCCATTGCGACACAATCAGCAACGAGCGCATATCTTCCATATGCGAGGCCAATAATTCACACAATTTCTGAGGTGCCGCAATTGTAACCCGCGCGTCCAGAGAATGGCCGATAATTTTTTCTTTTCTGGCTTGCTCTATCGCTTTGGCAATTTCCGACTTGGTATCAATCATTGCTTTCCAGCGTTCGCCGAGTTCCGCATTGAAATATTTATCGTTCACCTGCGGAAACTGTGTCAGATGAACACTTTCTTCTTTTTTATTCCATGAAGGCATCGCCGACCAGATTTCTTCCGCGGTAAATGTCAGGATAGGCGCGAGTAATCTGATCATTGAACCCAGAATTATAAACATCGCGGTCTGACCGGAACGGCGCGCTAATGACGCAGCCTTATTGGTGTAGAGTCTGTCCTTCAGAACATCAAGATAAAGAGCGCTCAAGTCCACAGTGCAATAATTATAAAGCGTGTAGAAAACCACATGGAACTGATAGCGTTCATAAGCTTCCGTCACACGTTTGATGATTTCCTGCAGGCGGTGCAATGCCCATTTATCCATTTCCATCATCTGTTCATAAGCAACCGCATCTTTATCCGGGTTAAAATCGTAGAGGTTGCCCAAAATGAAACGGCTGGTATTGCGGATCCGGCGGTAAGCTTCCATGAGGCGTTTGAGAATTTCATCGGAAATACGGATGTCGTCGGTGTAGTCTTCCGCCGCCACCCATAGACGCAGAATCTCCGCTCCGTATTTTCCAATCGCTTCTTCCGCGCCGATGACATTGCCGATTGATTTGGACATTTTTTTGCCATCACCATCCACGACAAAACCATGCGTAAGTACACTTTTATAAGGAGCACGGCCACGTGTGCCTACGCATTCCAAAAGAGATGAGTGAAACCAGCCGCGGTGCTGATCAGAACCTTCCAGGTACATGTCACAGGGCGAACTCAAATCAGGTCGCTTTTCCAATACTGCCGCATGAGTCACGCCGGAATCAAACCATACATCCAGAATATTAACTTCTTTGACAAAATCAGTTGAGTGGCAATGCGGACAGGTTGTGTGCTTCGGCAGTAAATCTTTCGGCTCTTTTTCAAACCAGATATCCGCACCGCTCTTTTCCACTAAAGCAACAACATTATCTAAAATTTCTCTGGTCATCACTTCATTTTTACATTTAACACAATAAAAAATAGTAATTGGAACACCCCAAAGCCTCTGACGAGAAATACACCAATCGGGACGATTTTCTACCATGCCATAGATGCGGTCGCGTCCCCATGACGGAATCCACTGAACTTCATTGATGCAGGCCAGTGCTTTTTTTCTGAGGTCATTTTTCTCCATAGAGATAAACCATTGTTCCGTGGAACGGAAAATGATTGGTTTCTTGCAGCGCCAGCAGTGAGGGTAAGAATGCTGCATAGAAACGTGTCCCATCAGCGCGCCCACCTCGGCAAGCTTCTTAATGACATTATCATTGGCATCAAAAACAAATTGTCCGGCGAAATGTTCGACATCCTCCGTAAATTTTCCCGCATCGTCCACCGGCGCGTAGTTGTCCAATCCATATTCAAGACCTATTTCGTAATCTTCCTGTCCATGACCTGGCGCAATGTGCACAGCGCCGGTCCCAGCCTCCAGCGTAACAAACGGTGCCAGAATCAAAAGGCTGTTTCTTTTAACCAGCGGATGAATGCATTTCTGACCTTCCAGGACAGCGCCTTTGAACTCATCCAGTATTTCATGCTTTTTATCGCGATAACTGAAAGCGTCCAAACAATAATCGAGCATGTCTTTAGCCACAATCAGCACTTCCTTGTCAATCTTCACAGCGGTATAAACAAAATCATCTTTAACGGCAATCGCCAGGTTGGCGGGAATGGTCCAGGGCGTGGTTGTCCATATAACCATCGAAACTTTCTGGCCGGTCAGTTTGGGCAGCACCTGAGTAATATCGGAAACAAAAGCAAACTTGACATAAATAGACGGCGTGGAATGATCTGCATATTCCACTTCCGCTTCAGCCAGTGCGGTTTTACAGGTGGCACACCAGTAAACGGGTTTCTTCCCTTTGTAAACACTGCCGTTGAGATAAAGCTTGCCGAATTCCGCAATGGTCGCAGCCTCGTAGGGATAGGCCATTGTCAGATAAGGATTATCCCATTCGCCAAAAACACCGAGGCGCTGGAATTGCTCGCGCTGAATGCCGACATATTTTTCCGCGTAGTTGCGACAGGCGCGTCGTTTTTCCACCTGCGACATCGCCGTCTTCTTCGCCCCCAGTTCCTTATCCACCTGATGTTCGATGGGCAAGCCGTGGCAGTCCCAGCCCGGCACATAAACGCCGTCAAAGCCGGACATGTTTTTTGATTTAATGACTATATCCTTGATTATTTTATTGAGCGCTGTCCCCAGATGAATATCACCATTGGCGTAAGGAGGACCGTCATGAAGAATATACGGTTTTCTGCTTTTGGCTATCTGTCTGATTTTTTTATAAATGTTCATCTCTTCCCATTTCTTGAGCATCTCCGGTTCACGCTGTGCCAGATTCGCTTTCATCGGAAAATCTGTTTGTGGAAGATTCAAGGTCTTTTTGTAATCCATCTGTTGCTCCTGTTTTAATCAGCGGTAAATCAATAAGCTTTAATAAGTTAACCAAGACAACCTTTTCAGGCGGCTTGGTTACGTCGTGAGTTACCATATTATTCCGGTACTTTCAAGTAACTTAGTGAAACCCAAGTTCTAGAAGCGAAACGCACTGGAACTTGATTGTTGAACTATCCTAGGAGCGTAGCGACGTAGGATTTTCTAACATAAACACTTGACATCCCGCATATAGCCATTAAAATAAGAAAAAAGTTGTCAATGTATTGCTTTAATTACTGCTTAAGGCAGTTTTTAAATTCAGGAGGTAAGAAATGAAAAGGATTTTGTTGTTTCTGGCCACAAATATAGCCGTGCTCGTTGTTTTGAGCATCGTCATCCGTCTGCTCGGAGTTGATAGGTTTCTGGATGGGAGCGGTTTGAATATGTACAGTCTGCTTGCATTTGCAGCAGTATTCGGGTTTGGCGGTTCTTTTATATCACTGGCTATGTCCAAATGGATGGCTAAACGTATGATGGGCGCGCAGGTTATCACCAATCCCAGAAGCGCGGCAGAAATCTGGCTGGTGGAAACTGTTAAAAAACTTGCTATGTCAGCCAATATCGGCATGCCCGAAGTCGCTATTTTCGATACCCCATCACCTAACGCCTTCGCCACCGGCATGAACAAAAACAAAGCTTTAGTCGCCGTCAGTTCCGGCCTACTCAACGCAATGAACAAAGAAGAGGTCGAGGCTGTAATCGGTCATGAAATAAGCCATGTGACCAACGGGGATATGATCACGCTTTCTTTGATTCAGGGTGTAGTTAATACATTTGTCATCTTCATGTCCCGCGTCGTGGGATATTTTGTGGACAGGGTCATCTTAAAGAACGACGATGATGAAGGTGTCGGTATAGGCTTCTTTGTAACCACGATTATCGCCCAAATTATATTTGGAGTGCTCGCCAGCATTATCGTCATGTGGTTCAGCAGAAAAAGGGAATTTATAGCTGATGCCGGCGGTGCGAAACTGGCCGGAACACAAAATATGATCGCGGCACTGGAAAAACTTAAAAAAGGTATTGCTGAACCGCTGCCGGATCAGATGAAAGCGTTCGGCATCAACGGCAAGCCGGCCAAACATAATTTTATGCTCTTGTTTATGAGCCATCCACCGCTTGATGACCGCATCGAGGCATTAAAGAAATTAACCTACAGATAAAAGCATACGGACAATAGATTATACCAATAAGCCAATTCCGAATATGTTCGGAATTGGCTTATGTTTTTATGCTGCTTTTTCTGCCTCTCCATGTTAAAAAATATCAATGCCAAGAAGGAAATACCTCTAATGATCTCATCTCTACTAAGCAACTCTGAATCACCGAACTTCGCAAAGAAAGCTTATCGTAAGTTACCTAGAGGCATTTGGATGCTTGGCTTGGTCTCGATGTTCATGGATACTTCATCTGAGCTCGTTCATAGCCTTTTGCCAATATTCATGACTACGGTGCTTGGTGCATCCATGGTCACGATTGGGATAATCGAAGGTTTTGCCGAGGGAGCAGCTGCAATCACGAAGGTATTTTCCGGCGCAATTAGTGACTACTTCGGGAAGCGCAAATTTCTTGCTGTGTTTGGCTACGCATTAAGCGCTGTTACCAAACCGATATTTCCGCTTGCCACAACGATTGGATGGGTGTTCGGAGCACGTTTCATCGATCGTATCGGCAAGGGGATTCGCGGCGCACCGCGTGACGCGCTGGTCGCCGATATCGCACCGTCACAGCTTCGGGGTGCGGCCTTCGGCTTGCGTCAAGCGCTTGATTCGGTGGGAGCTTTTGTCGGACCGCTGCTCGCGGTTGCCTTTATGTTTTGGTTCGCGAATAACATCAAGGGCGTACTATGGGTAGCGGTTGTGCCGGCGTTTATTGCTGTGTTTCTACTGGTTATTGGCGTGAGAGAACCGGAATCTTCAGAAAATGCCGGTGCTAAAAACCATCTGACACTGACAGATGCTAAACGCCTGTCTTTACGCTACTGGCTTATCGTCACACTCGGAGCGGTCTTTACCCTTGCCCGTTTCAGCGAAGCGTTTCTGATTCTTCGCGCCCAAGACGTCGGGATTGCCATTGGTTATGTGCCTGCGATAATGATTGTAATGAATATTGTCTATTCCGGATTCGCGTATCCGGCGGGAGCCGCGTCCGATAAATTTTCAGCGCGAACGCTTCTGGTGTCTGGACTTATTATTCTTATTGCCGCCGATATCGTGCTGGCGTCAGCCGCTTCGTCTCTAATCGTATTTTGCGGAGCAGCTTTGTGGGGTCTGCACATGGCTCTTACCCAGGGCTTGCTTTCGAAGCTCGTTGCCGATAATGCACCAGCCGAACTTTACGGTACAGCCTTCGGTATTTTTAACTTAGTAAGCGGCATAGCGCTTTTACTGGCAAGTGCCATTGCCGGTTCATTATGGAGCGCATTTGGCCCTTCGGCCACGTTTATTGCAGGGGCATCGTTCGCAGCTTTAGCGGCAATGGGATTGTTTCTTTTCCGGGTAAAAAAGTAAGGTAGTGAATATAAAGGAACTCTATCTATTTATGATGGATTACAAAAACAATTGTTGTAAATTGCTTATATAATTCTGGTTTTTTCTCTCGACATCTCACCGGTTTCAAGTATTCTATGGCTTATCCCCCTGAGAGAATCTATAAGCTGAATGTCTATGGCCTCTCTTAAGGTAATATTATTTTCTTGGGCAAAATTTTGCAGTTCTTCAAGGATACTTTTTAATCTATTGCCAGTTGTCTCTCGCAATTTTTTCATACGTATATCTCCTCTCCTACATAAATTAACAGATTCATGCGGCAAATAGTATAATTTTTTAAAAACATACTATTTCTATGAAGATAAGTCAATTTGCAATTTTTAAATTCTTAATAAATATTTTAAACACTTTTCGCTATTCAGATATTTTTTTTAGACTGGACGCAGAATATTTATTTAAAAATATAATCACTAAAAAGCCCCCTGTCCGCCAGGACAAGGGGCTTTTATTTTTTTATCTTCGGCCTTTAGCCTACGGGTCTTTTATTACATGCCCATTCCCGGATATCCACCACCGCCGGGAGGCATACCGGGCATCGCGCCCGCGCCCTTCTCTTCTGGCTTATCGGCAACCATACACTGTGTGGTAAGCAGCAATCCAGCGACACTAGCCGCGTTCTGCAGCGCAAAGCGGGTAACTTTGGTGGGATCAATTACACCGGCTGTGATCATATCTTCATAATCATCAGTACGGGCGTTGAAACCATAGGATCCCTTTTTCTCTTTTACTTTTTCTACAACAATATTGCCTTCCATACCAGCATTGCAGGCGATCATCTTAATCGGCTCTTCAATGGCTTTCTTCACGATATTGACGCCTATCTGTTCGTCGCCTTCCAAATTCATTTTAGCCAGCACGGGCAGCGTGCGCAAATAAGCTACGCCACCGCCGGGAACTATGCCTTCTTCAACAGCCGCACGGGTCGCATGCAAAGCGTCTTCCACCCTTGCCTTCTTTTCCTTCATTTCTGTTTCGGTTGCAGCACCAACTTTAATTACGGCCACACCGCCAACCAGTTTAGCCAGTCTTTCCTGAAGTTTTTCTTTATCATAATCAGATGTGGTTTCTTCTATCTGGGCACGGATTTGTTTAACCCGTCCTTCCAGATCGGCACGTTTGCCGGCACCGTCAATAATCGTGGTATTGTCCTTATCAACAGTAATTTTCTTGGCGCGTCCAAGATCTTCGAGTTTAACGTTTTCCAGCTTCCAGCCCATATCTTCGGAAATCATCTTGCCACCGGTAAGGATAGCTATGTCTTCCAGCATAGCCTTGCGGCGGTCGCCAAAGCCCGGAGCTTTGACAGCTGCCACATGTAACGTGCCGCGGATCTTATTGACAACCAGTGTAGCCAGCGCTTCGCCTTCAATATCTTCAGCGATAATGAGCAGGGGTTTGCCCATCTTGGCAATTTGTTCCAAAAGCGGAAGCAGGTCTTTCATGCCGCTGATTTTCTTTTCGTAAATAAGAATGGAAACGTCCTCGAGAGAAACCAGCATCTTATCGGCGTTGGTAACAAAGTACGGGGAAAGATAACCACGATCAAACTGCATACCTTCAACAATCTCCAGTTCGGTCTGGAGACCTTTGGCCTCTTCCACAGTAATAACGCCTTCCTTGCCGACCTTATCCATAGCTCCGGCAATGATGTTGCCGATGGTTTCATCATTATTGGCGGAAATGGTGCCTACCTGGGCGATTTCTTTTTGATCTTTGGTTGGTTTGCTCATCTTTTGAAGTTCTTTGACTACTGTATCAACGGCTTTCTCAATACCGCGTTTTACATCCATCGGATTGCTTCCGGCGGCAACGGCTTTTACACCCTCGCGATAAATAGCCTGTGCGAGTAGAGTTGCTGTGGTTGTACCGTCACCGGCGACGTCGCTGGTTTTGCTGGCGACTTCTTTAACCATCTGCGCGCCCATATTCTCAAACTTATCTTCCAGTTCGATTTCTTTGGCGACAGTTACACCATCCTTAGTTACTGTTGGTGATCCATAACTCTTATCAATAATGACGTTGCGCCCTTTTGGACCAAGAGTTACCTTTACTGCATCAGCCAGAGTGTTGACACCCTTCAGTATCGATTTTCTTGCTTCTTCATCGTAAAGAAGTATTTTTGCTCCCATTTTATATATTCCTCCTTAATAGTTTCTTATTTTTCAATAATGCCGAGAATATCGTCTTCTCTCAGGATAAGATATTCCTCTTCATCTATCTTGACTTCCGTTCCACCGTACTTGCTGAAAAGGACTTTATCGCCAACGCTTACTTCCGGTTTGATAAGTTTTCCGTCATCGGCAACTTTGCCCTTGCCTACAGCAACAACCTTGCCTTCAATCGGTTTTTCTTTGGCCGTGTCGGGAATGATTATTCCCCCCTTCGTTTTTGTTTCTTCTTCCAAACGTTTTACAATGATTCTATCCTGTAAAGGTCTGATTTTCATAACTTTTTCTCTCCTTTCACCTTATTTAAATTATGAGTGCTTATTAAACAGGGGTATTTTATGCACCATTTTTTATATGTCAAGAGGCTTGTTGGCATTTATATTAATTAAAATAAATTTTCCAGCATTTCTTTTAGGGAACCGATCTTACAAATTTCAATCTTGTCTGTTTTTTCCAGTTGCGCCGCGTTGGTTTTGGGTACCAAACAGCGGTTAAACCCTAAACGCGCCGCTTCCTTCACGCGTACATCCATCTGCGAAATGGCCCTAACTTCTCCGGCAAGGCCCACTTCTCCCAGAACAATTGTCCGTGCGTCAATTGGCTTATCCAGAAAACTTGACGCCATGGCCGCAACTATGCCCAGATCAACCGCCGGTTCTTCCACCCGCACCCCCCCGGCGACATTGATAAAAATGTCCGAACCGCTCAAATGAAGACCACAAATTTTATCCAAAACAGCTACTAAAAGAGAGACGCGGTTGTAATCTACGCCGATAGCCGTGCGCCGGGGATTCCCGAAATTTGTGGCGCTCACCAGAGCCTGAATTTCCACCAAAATCGGCCTTGTACCTTCCAGAGATGGAACAACAACCGAACCCGCGACATTCTGCGGCCGCTCCGCCAGAAAAAAATTGGACGGATTGGGAACTTCCTGCAATCCCTTATCCCGCATTTCAAAGACGCCTATTTCATTGGTGGGGCCGAAACGGTTCTTTATACCTCTGACAATACGATACGTATGGGAGCCTTCTCCTTCGAAGTAAAGTACTGTATCCACCATATGTTCCAGAACTTTAGGACCGGCGATGGAACCATCCTTGGTCACGTGTCCGACCAGAAAAACAGGAATGCCAAATTTTTTAGAAAAAAGAATCAGCCTTGAAGAAGACTCGCGCACCTGACCGACACTGCCGGGAGCTGACATAAGTTCTCCCGAATAAACCGTTTGTATAGAATCAATAACCACAATTGATGGGGAAACCGCCTTAATTTGCTCCAGAATCTTTTCCAGAGAAACCTCAACCAAAACCAGTAAATTTTTGGAGGCGGCTCCGATCCGTTCACTGCGCAATTTAATCTGGCTGGCCGATTCTTCGCCCGAAACGTATAAGACCTTTAATCCTTTCTCAGCCAGATTATGCATCATTTGCAACATAAGCGTTGATTTGCCGATGCCCGGCTCTCCTCCGATGAGAATTGCCGAACCACCGACGATTCCGCCTCCCAGCACCCGGTCAATTTCCATGATGCCCGTAACGGTTCGCTTGCCCTCCGTGACGGGAATGTCTCCAATCGGTAGGGGCTTTCCGTCAAATCTCATTTCTGCGCGACTATCGGAGCCGGAATCAACTATCAATTCCTCGGCAAAACAATTCCACCCATTACAGGAAGGACATTTGCCCAGCCACTTAGGCGACATGTAACCACAATGCTGACAAAAGAAACCTGTCTTACTTTTTTTCAAGCCTTATATCTCCTGGAGTGGAATTATTGATGCCCCGCTAAGCTTCGCTATGCGAACAAAAGCATATTTGTCCCGACGATGTCAATATTAATAAGCATTGCCATACCCTTTAATGACAGATATAAAACCAGATATTAGACGCGTTCAGCGGCAGTTTACGCCGCGTTTTGTGACTAAAACACCCTTGGCCCTTTTTCTATACTCCAACCCGCTAAAAGGAAGTTCTTATAAATAATTCAATCAATATCAATCTAATTCTGACGATTCTTTGCATTTATGTTCATATAATATGACCAATATCCTATTGACATGCAGAAAGTATTTTTTTTATACTTATCAAAGAAAACTATAAAAAATTATAAATTTATTTTTAGGGAAGTTAAATCCATTTGAGTGCCGGTATCATATTCATAAGCTTACTCGCTGCAATAATTGCCGCGGGAGTTGGAATTTTTTTTGCTTTGTATGCTTTAGGTTTTTTTCAGTATCTGGGCGGGAAAAAGTGTAATCCTAATGCTGTAAAGAAGGAAACTATTTATCAAAGACTGCTGTCTATTAATAATCCATCCAAACCTTACCAAGTCATTTCCGGAGAATTCGATCACACAGACATCATCGTGGAATGGAAATTTGCGGACGCCTCATGGTACGGAATATTCAACAAGAATGGTTTGAAAAAAGCTTATAAAGCGCTGCTGCTGCTTGATGAAAAAAGACATTCCGTCAGATGTTTTGAAATTCTGGGCACAGTCAACTGGACCGCAGGTACAGCCGGCTTGATGCCTATAGTACATTACAGTCAAAGTCGTTTTGGAGGAAGAATACTTTTTCAAAAATCATCTGGCGTCGGTTATGGTGTCAAGAATTTAAAATCCATGGAATTGGATAAAGTTTATGAATATCATTTTGACGTGAATGAAATCAGAGATCCTCTGAAAAAAACAGTGGAAGAACTTGGTTGGGAATGGGTACCGGTTACAGCAAAGCGACATGCCATCTTTTCCTCTTCTCAGCATGAAAATATCGCAGGCATAAAGTCAGACCGCTATTGTATACGTTGCGGCTCCCGACTACGTCCTGAAGACATATTTTGCTCGGCCTGCGGTATGAAAACGACAGAGAAGAAAAAATCTTCATCTGTTTGAAATCATTCTTGACATAAAAAAACACCTCCCCTATAAATAATAAGGGAGAAAAACATAAAGCTCATCGTTCAAATATTCTGTAATCTCGGGTATTGCTTTGCTTAGCATAAACTTTGGAAACAAAAATCCAAAGAGGTTGAAATGGCTGCTGTAATTCCAATAATCATGAAAATCATAAGTATTGTTTTTCTTATTGTTTTTATATTATCGGTCATATTTCTCATTTTTACTTTCCGTAAGCCAAAAAAAATGTCCCTTGTTTCATTGATTCTTCCTATTGTCATCAGTTTGATAACTTTTACCGTATTTTCATTTTTCATTTACTATAAACCATCTATACTTGTTCTCGTCTTAATGGGTTCTGCCGGATTGTTTATAGGCATCATCTGGTCTCAATCAACCCGTGTCTATGTCGAAAGCGGAACAGTCATGTCCCGCAATTCCATATGGTATTTGGTTGTATGGGGAGCTGTCTTTGCACTGACACAATTGATATCTATCGTGACAAAGCGGCCTCCGTCAATAATCATGGCACTTTTAATCATGAGCACGGCGTCCATTATCGGAATGAACGGCCGGATTATGCAGAGATATTTTTCAGCCAGATCAAGTATCGGCTTGACGGAGGTATCTTCACAAACCTGCAATCACTGCGGCGCAACCGTTGGGCGTGAAAGTGCCTTCTGCAATAAATGCGGAAACAAACTGCAATAGAGTAAAAGGTTCACGAGCAATGATTGACATTTCTTTTATCAGCAAGGCGAGGAAGGTAATCTTGTGGATAGCTATTTCCGCGGTATCCTTTTTCGGCGTCATTGCCATTGTATCACTCGTTGTTTCATGGGGTGTCCTTTCAAAACCCATGCAATATCAAAACGTCGTACCCGATATCCGCCTGAGTCCGGGAGAAAGAAAGGTTTTTGAATTTGAATCTTTCTGTCTTGATCACCATAGAGGCGGTCCTCGTTCAGCCGATTCCTACAGTCTCATGAGCACTCCGGCAATCAAGCTCAGACCTTACCTCAGAGAAATATTTGACGAATACCTCTCGCACCCGTCTCGCTGGAAACAAGGAGATGTCCAGCAGGCCATATGGTACGCCGAAGGGGACATGAAATGGGAAGCTCTTACCCCCGAACAACGTATGTTGATTAAATCCGCCACCGGAAAGGAAGACCCTGTTTCCGGTCATCCTGTCATCTTTCTGGGTCGTATGGCTTCTGCTTTTGGCGTCGTGGTAAAAACCAATCTGACCCTCGCCTTATTAATCTTTTGTCTGGTTGTGTTAACGATGTCATCACCTTGGACTGTCATTGAACGTGGCATTTCCTGGATGATCAGTCCGCGTCTTTTACAGAAAATTGCTCAAAGTCGCGTCGGTCAAAGCATCAACACTTTGGCACAAAATAAGGAACTGAACAGGCTGCGCATCCATGTTGATGTTTTGTTTACACGTTTGGTTTTTCGGATATTTTCGAGGAAAGGCTGATGGGTTTTTCTGAAGTTTACAAATACATTCTTTCCTTTTTCGGAATAGGCTTTCTGGGTATCGGAATCCTACTTTCCATCTGTTTGATTATTCCTGCCTGTTACTGGCTTTTCACCTCCGTGTCCTTTAATAAAGGGGCTGTGGTCTTCAGGCGGATTTTTGTGATGCTCGCTGTCATGTACATTTCATTTTCTTATCTACGCGCACCGTATTTTTACGAAATCGGAGGATGGTGGAAAATCACTTTTTGGCTATCCTTTATAATTGGTTTTATCGTGCCTGTGCTCAGGCTGGGCATTGTGAGACTCAATCGTCAGAGGGACCGTGGCATTGCATTGATTTCCAGTGTATGGTGGACTCTGCTCATTTTCAGTGAAGCCCTCCTTGTATCAGGAACACCTCATCAGGCCTTTATTCTGTATCCGTTTATGATTGTCACCGGCATTCTTTGCGGTGGCATAATGGGAATCACGGTTGCTCAAACAGCAAAACAGAAAATCTCCAAATCAGCCGAGGCAACAGTAGTAAAATGAAAAATATGAAAAACCGTAAGAAAAACATCATAGACTTTATATTTGAGCGTTGCGCGGCGAACGCTCTTAACCTGTTTATTCTTTTCATCGGTGTTCTCGGTATTTTTGTTTACGCATTTGCCGACGGCAATGAGCCTATCAGCCTCAACGATGCGGTTGACGACGGACTTATCAGGATTCTGCAATCGAGAAGCGCAGGCGGCTATTCCCGGTTTATGATGGAAATAGAAAACTCAAGCAACCGACCTTTATCTATCGATCCCTATGGAAGCGCGTTTGACCCGCCGCGTGGGGTGGCAACGCAGCGAGTCGGAATCGGTCTTCCCATCAAGATGGGCCACAGGCGAATCAATTTACGCAAAAGTCTTTCCACCGATCCTTCTCGTGAGGCGCCTGTAGGCTCCCAAGCGGCTCAAGACAGCACAGGCTCCATTCCCGACGCGGCCGGTGCTGCGGCTGCTGGTGCTGCTGCGGCTACAGCAGCCGCTGGAGCGTTTCTCAGCGGAATGGCTCAGGGAGTAAGACCACGTGAAGTCGTAAGCGATATTGCCGGACTGATAAGCGGCGGAACCAACACTTTACAGCCGGATACGGAGATGATCTCCGATTTCGATTATCAAATCGATCTTATTAAATCCTACCGCGATCAGGATATGTCGGAAATAGATTATCAGAAACAACGTTTAGAAGCGGCAAGAGCGCAGGGAGCTGATGATGTTGTCCGTGATGCCCAGGAGGCGATTGGAAGGCTATCCCGCCAGATCAGCGTCTATGATAAGAACCTTGCCGAGTTGGGCCACAAACCATTGGAACATGTTAAGATGGGACAGCGTCATTTTGATTACACCCGTGAGGATCTGGGTATTGCTGTGGCGGAAGCTAGGCATAAACTTGAAGATTTAAACGAAACAATAAGATATGTGGACTTGAGCAACCGATTGGCTGAAAATTTCGGAACGGCCGAAGAACAGGCATGGTGCCGTGATTTCATTGAACGGCACGCCAAACTCGGTCCTGACGGTTATGAGATTGATCCGGAGACGGCGCGGCAAATGTATTCCGGGCTTAAAAAGCAGATGTACGAATCCGGGCAGATATTAAACGAGGCGGAAGCGGAATATCAGACATCTGTCGCAGAAGAGATAGGAAAGAAGACAGAGGTTGTAAAGCAGATCCGTGACAACGCGGCGCGGGTCAACCGGGTTTTGGCAAAACTTGATCCGACAGGGGTTGGTGGAAAGATCGTGGATTTTCAACAGGGTGTCTATGGTGCTATAGACGGCTACGAAAGGGGAGGATTGGCTGGCGCAGCTGAATCGGCCATGTTGAGTGTTGCCGATAATTATACTCAGGGTTATGCCAGTGGAAATTACAATGCGCTCAAAGAAGCCTATGCCGAGCAGGGTATATCCGATGAATCTGTTATCGAAAGGCTGGCCAAAGCCAATTTTGAAACCGCAAATAACAAATACAATGTCCTTGACCACATCGGCAGGGCAACCAGTAATATTATGGACGGGGAATACGGCGCCGCTTTCGATTCCACAATGGACGCGCTCGATGCCAAAGATGCTTTAAAGGATCATTACGGCAAGACCAAAGATTTAGCAACAGCCGCTCTAGCGGATACTCCTGACAAACCTTCTGTCCCGCAGGCTGACACCGTTCCTGATACAACACCCGATTCAGGCGATAAATCTCTGGGAACGATGCGCAGAGAATCATTCGAGAAAACCCGTGTTTCTTTCGAAAACGAAACAAAGATGATGAAGGAACTCAACCGAATAGCAGATATTTCCGATGCCGACCAGCGGGCGGCGGAACTGGTCAGGGTCAGGAATTCCGATCCTTCAACCTTCAACGTCGTTCAGAAACAGTTGCATCCCGAAACAGCAGAAGTGATTACGGGTACCAATGCGGATCTCAGCGACAAAGTCGTTACCCGTCAGGCGCAGATCATGAAAGAACAGGGATATGATCCCAGTGTGCGTCTCACAGGCAAGGCAGGTGGCGCGGATACCGACGGTTACTGGACGATAAAAGATAAAGACGGCAATATTCTTCCCGACGGTGAAGCGAAAAAAGTCGCCGAAGGCGCGCTGAAACGGGCATCGGATGATGTGCTGAAACCGCTGGGTACGGATGCCGAACAGATGGGGCATAAAATCATGAACGATAGCCCCGAAAAGTTTTCGGCAGATCCTAACGATCTCGGCATAAAATCAAGAGACGCCCGACTGGAAGACGGCAAACTTCTGTTTGAGGACCATGAAAAAACAGGAGACCACTGGAAATCCGATCCAAGGGAAGCAGCGCTCACCGCGCCCAAGAATCGTATATCCGATGCCGCGATGACCAGGGAAAATGTCGAATCGCTCGGGGATGTCATGAAAACGAAAACCGGACATCTTGATGAAATCGCCCACAATAAAGGCGCCGTAGGCGAATCGGATATGCGCGATATGGCGCGTGAACTGACCAAAACCAACAACAGGACCTTTTTGCCAATGGCGGAGAAGTCAGGCGTGAAACCGACCGCGGAATACCGGGATTTGATGCAGAAACTTACTCTGGTCAAGGATGGCGATTTATCGAGTAACCAGCTGCCTCCGGTAAAAGAAATCGACAGAATCATCGCCGAAAATGTGGACATGCTCAAAGACGCGATAAAGGAATAGGTTCAAGGAGGCAATATGCAGGAAGCATTAAAAATCGATCTCAAGCAGATCATGCAATTTATTGCGGATGAGAGAATAACACCATCTGTCTTATCACCATTTTACGCGGAAGAACCCGCGACAAATAAGGGATCAAAGCTGGATCCCGCGTCAATACCATTGGTGAATGTGGTGTGTGAACCGTTAGCATTAGTAAATGCGAGAGTTATTTCCCCGGAAGGCGTGGTCGTGACCCGCATTTATGCGGACAAAAGCGATGAGATGTTGGTCAGGCACTGGCTCGACAAGGATGGTCTGCATAATTTCAGACAGGTACAGGAAAATGAAATTGCCAACGAAGCCGCCCTACGCTTGATGCTGGACATATCTCCGTCCGGGCTGAGCTTCGATACGGAAATGACCGAGGCGTCGTTTTGCGCGCTGCTTGGTCTGATTGACGGCTGGAGGGAAAAAATTCTTATATCCCTGATTGATCGAAAACCCGGTGGAAAATTTTTATTTACAGTGGACGATCTTTATACGGCATTTCGCCGGAGCATCAGCAGTTTCGATTTGCGCTGGCTGACGCCTCTAATTAAAGAACTTTATTCGGGAAATCTTGATGTATCTCCGTCTGTATTTAAGGAAGGCTTTCAGAATATAACTTCCAAATTTGCGGAATCAAGCGCGCAGGGAATTAAACTTTCACCGCTTGGTGAAGAATTATGTGCAACGCTGGGAGCACCGTTGGCGGCCATCAAACTGACTATTTATGGAATAAAAAACGGCGCGATATTCGAAGAAAATATTATTGGTCTGAGGGGAATGGGAATTTACTGCACCGTGGAGTCTGCCGGAGAAGACAATCACAAAATCACATTAAAGAACTCCTCCGCTCCAATGATAGAACTCTATATTCATTCCAAACTGACAGAAGCCCTGAAGGCAAGCAAGGAATTCGGGGCGCAAAAACATATTGAGGCTTCGGCGCAAACAGTTGCAGCAGCTCCCGAATTTGTGAAGACAAAAGATCATGAACCTGTAAAGAAATTTTGTTCGGAATGCGGCAAGCCGCTGAAACCGGGCGCAAAGTTCTGCGCCGGATGCGGAACGAAAATATAATATCGATTCTTAACATTTTTAAACGGGCATAATGCTCGTACAGACAAAAGGAGGGATGGTTATGTTTTGTTCGAATTGTGGAACAAAAGTCGAACCCGGGGCAAAATTCTGTTCAGCTTGCGGAGCAGCATTGGCAAGACCATCAGCCGGATTTGAAAATCAACAGGTTTCGCCACCCCTTCAGCAGCCGACCATTACCAATCAACAGCAATATACTTTTCTGAAAAAACGCAAGGGATGTCTGATAGCTGTCGGTGTTGTCGCCTTTCTCTTTTTGACGTTGATTGTCCTGGCAATAATGAATGGCGGAGAATTTAGCTTTTCCACCGCTAACATTTCAGAAGCCTATATGGCATCTAAAATAAATCCGGAAACATCGGAACCGCTAATTAAAACGAATGTGTTTCCGAAAAGATCAACGACCAGAATTTATGTCACTGCTCTTGCCAAAAATATTCCTGGTAAAACCAAGTTTTCAGCAATCTGGTATCATATCTCTTCGGGATCCAGTCTTAAATCGGAGAACGATCTCCTCCTCGATAGGGATAGGTGGGTGAATTTCAGCCTTACGAATCCGCGAGGGTTTGTAGTCGGCGATTATAAGGTTGAAATCCTCATCAATGACAAGGTCAAAGAAACATTGAACTTCAAAGTTGAGTAATAAAAAAATAGTAAAGATGAAAAATTCTTTTTTCAACGAAAAATGAGATCTTTATGGTGAATGTTCAAAAAAAATGTCCCGCCTGTGGAGAAGCAAATGAGGCCGATGCCGCCTTTTGCACCAATTGCGGGAGACGCTTTGAGGAAACCGCTGATGTAAAAAAATGTCCTTCCTGTGGAGAAACCAATGAACGCTACTCCGCCTTTTGTACAAATTGCGGGAACCGGTTAGATGAAAAGAAAACACAGAATATTGGGGAAAGATCGCTTATCGGAACAAAACTTTTGGAGTTGGCCAATGAATTTCTTGTGGTGCGAGAAGTAAATCCGGGACAATTTGAATTTTCTTCACAAACGGGAGCTCAATCAGCCGTTCAGAATATTAAGATAAAGTACGAAGCCGTGGTTCAGCTTGAACCTGAAAAGAAACTTTTGGCATTCTGGGAAAAGATAGTGGAAACGTCAGCGGGCACGGACACCGGATTTTTCGCCGAAAAGACCGCGCAAAAAGGGATTGAGGTCGGTAAAAAAATCCACGGGCAAATTTTATTCGGAGGCAAATACGGTTTTGAATATGGCAAATTACGCGAGGTGGTCAAGGCTATCACCAACGAACATGGTTGGGAATTTAAAACCGCCATCTTCAAACCGAAGAAGAATATCGAGTTGGCATATAAGAATCTTATAGAAAGCATACTCGACAAAAAAATCCTTATACCGGTACTTGCTTTATTTTTTATAGCAGTTCTTGGATCAATTGGTTATCTGTATTTTTCACATCATTCCACGTCGAGAAATGTGGATGAATTAAACAATGATAAAAGTGCCTTCCGGGAGCGAAGTATCTTTCAAAGAGATGATGAAAATGCGGGGAACAAAAATTTAGTGGAAACCGAAAAAGATTCATATGATTATGGAGAAAAAATTGTTGTAAGGTATTATAATGCGCCCGGCTATTCCAGAGACTGGATATGCATCGTGCCGGCAGGTTCACGCAACACGGACGCGGGAGATTATAAATACATCCCCAGACGCGGACTGGGTGTCTTAACTTTTAACTCCCCCCCACCGGGGCAATATGAGGTACGAGCCTTTTACAAATACAGTCCCGGGCGATACAGGGTGACCGCGCGTTACAATTTTACGGTCGAAAATTAACGGATGAATTATTGTTTTTTTAATTTCTCCATTAATCTCTTTTCCCATTTTCCAACAAATAAATTTTCTCAGCCAAGCCAATACGTCTTAACGTAGGTCATTTGACAGCCTTCCGCAGGACCTTCATATTGTCGTAGATAAACAGTCTTTGTTTTAAGTGGCTAACTACCGTGTAGATCAGTTCTCGTGTCAACACAGGAGAATCTTCGGAAAGTAAAAAAGTTACTTTTTTATCATGCGGATCATCAGTTTAATCGAAGATCAGCAGGCCATTCGTGAAACAATTTCATCCGTAACAGGAAGGACTCTTTCCCAGCCACTTCGGTGACATGTAACCGCAATGCTGACAAAAGAAACCGGGCTTACTTTTTTTAGGATTTAATCTCCTGTATTGGAATTATTGATATCCCACCAAGTGTCGCTATGCAAACGAAAGCATATTTGTTTTGACAATGTCAATATTAATAAGTATTCTGTAAGGGCAGATGCAAAACCAGACATTAAAAGCGTTTCGTGACAGTATAGCCCGCATTTTGAGACCAAAACACCCTTGACATACAAGAC
Organism: Syntrophaceae bacterium; assembly: GCA_016927935.1. Classification (GTDB taxonomy): domain Bacteria; phylum Desulfobacterota; class Syntrophia; order Syntrophales; family Smithellaceae; genus Smithella. The sequence continues at coordinate 30,439 of JAFGLS010000051.1, read as the reverse complement.
TCTTCTTCTATAATCCAACCCGTTAAAGGAAGTTCTTATAAATAATTCAATCAATATCAATCAATTACCTCAATTAAAATTTTGCAATCGCCACACTAATATGTTAACTTTAGTCTAAGACGACAACCAATATTGTGGGGATTCCATGGCGATTATAATATTAAAGTGGATCTTAATCGTTTTTCTAATGCTGGCCTTCCTGCATCTGGTGATATTTCGAATAATCAGACATCTGGTCAAGTTCCCTGCACCGGCCTTCGCAACCCGCCTGATCGACAACCCCTTCCGACGTAGGTTCGTGCAAAATCCGGAGACGATTGCGGATAGGATGCAGCTTAAACCGGGAATGGTAGTGGTGGAGATTGGTCCGGGTAAAGGCAGTTACACCAAAGCCATCGCCGCGCGCCTCGTTCCCGGCGGGAAGGTTTACGCGGTCGACATCCAAGAAACCGTAATCGCAAACCTGCAGCACCGAATCGAAAGGGAAGGCATTCCCAATATCGTGGCGCAGATCGACGACGCCTATAATTTCTCCTTCGCTGACAGCGGCATCGACCGCGTATTCGCCAACGCCTGCCTGCCGGAAATCCCCGACCCTGTGCGGGTGCTGCGGGAGTGCAAGCGAATCCTGAAGCCTGGCGGTCTGGTCTGTCTATGCGAGCTATTCCCGGATCCCGACTACCCCATGCGCCGCACCGAAATTTCATGGGGCAGGGAAGCGGGGCTGAATCTGCAGCAGCAATTCGGAAATTGGTTTACCTATCAGTTGCACTTCGTGAAAAGCGCGGGATAAATCAATCTCAGTTTCAGCTTTGGGGATTACTTCACCGCTAAAACTCCTCGGCAGTTCATCTTCGGTATTTCGAAGATTCTGCACCGGTATTTCTTTGGAGCCTGTCCCGTACTTGATACGGGGATAGAAAGCCTTTAACCAATCTCAGCCGTCGCGCCTTGGAATATTTCAAAGTTTTCGTGCAGCAGACCATGAGGAGAAGAAATCGCTTTCACGCGCCGTCATTGCCGTTCAGACATTTCAATCAATTATGGGGATAGCCAAAACACCCTTGACACACAAGCTCCCGTTTCCTATACTTCATGCCCAAAATCTGAAAAATCTAAGAAAGCATTAGTTGATAAAACCAGTAAAAAAATTATCGCCGCAGATATAGCAAGATAAATAAAAATTGAAGTTGATTATATGAAAATTTTAATCGTCAGAATGTATCAGGATGTTTTAAAAATCAGTAATTACAATTCTCAGGAGATAGGACTGGCTAAAGCGTTAATAAGAAAAGGTCATCATTGTGATATCGTTTTGTATACGGATAAAAAAGAAGTCAGTATTCAGAAAATCAACATGGAGAACGGCAAAACAATAACAATTTATTGGATGCCTGGCAAAAAAATATTAAAGAACTGTATCTATGATAAAAGATTATATGAATTGGCAAAAAAATACGATGTGATTCAGTCTACGGAATACGACCAGGTAGGCAATTTAAAGTTGCAGAAAGTTACTGATAATCACATGGTGATATATCATGGACCCTATCAATCATATTACCCCAAAACCTATAAGAGAAAATGTTTAATGACAGATTTTTTACATTCATTTTTTCCGCAGTTCAAAAATGTTCAATTGATAGCCAAGAGCACTATGGCAGAAAAATTTTTAAATAAAAAAGGTTTTAAAAAAGTTGAAACCATCGGTGTAGGTCTGGATACTGTCCGTTTTGAAAAAATTCACGAACCCAACGAAACAGTAAAAAAATTATTAAACGAGAAAAATGAAAAAAGATATAAATACTTATTGTATATTGGAAAGATCGAAGACAGGCGTAACATATTATTTATGATTGATATTTTGTCCAAACTATCTTTAGAGGATAAAAATATCAGATTGGTTTTAATAGGAAAAGGGGAAAAATATTTAAAAAAATGCCTTAATTACGCAAGGTCATTAAACGTTCATGAAAATGTAATTTATCATGATCCAATGAAGCAGGAAGAATTGGCAAATGTGTACAGGTGCTGTGATATCTTTTTATTTCCATCAAAGTATGAAATATTCGGAATGGTGTTATTGGAAGCGATGTATTTCGGACTTCCTACTATAACTACAATGAATGGTGGTTCCAGCACTCTCATAAAAGATAAAAACACCGGAATAATCTGCGATTTAAATAATTTGAATTCATGGTGTGAAGCTATAATTAATCTTCTTAATAATCAAAAGTTAAGAGATGAAATTTCAGTTAATTCTTCCAGATTAATAAAAGAAAATTATACATGGGATGCTTTGAGTGATAAATTTTTAAAAGTATATGAAAGCACATTCAGTAAATCTAATGAGAATCAACTATGAACCTAGGTTTCGCTCTTTTTAATTATTTCCCCTATGGCGGCCTGGAGCGCGACATGCTCACGTTCGCACGTGTATGCCATGAACGCGGTCACGACATCACCATTTACACAGGCGGCTGGCAAGGTGACAAACCTGAAGACATACATATTGTTGAGCTCACACTGCACACATACAGCAATCATGCACGCGCAAACGAATTTGCTGCCAGATTACAGCAGAAACGCAATTCTAAACACGATGCCATGATCGGCTTCAACAAAATGCCGGGGCTCGATGTCTATTACGCGGCTGACGTTTGTTTCGCTGCAAAGGCGTTTGAAGAGCGCAATTTTTTCTATCGTATGACACCGCGCTACCGTACATACCTGGCTCTTGAAAAAGCCGTGTTTGGATGTAACAGCAAAACTCAAATTCTGATGATTTCAAAAGTGCAAATTGAACTCTATCAACGCTATTACCAGACCCCCAGCGAGCGCCTACACCTGCTGCCGCCCGGCATCAATCGCGAACGTATATTGCCCTCAAATTACAATGAGCTGCGATCAAAGTTACGCGCGAGCTACGGGCTGAAGGACACTGATTTACTGATGCTCTGCGTCGGTTCAGATTTCCAACGCAAAGGTCTTGATCGCGCGTTGCGCGGCATTGCTGCCTTGCCTGAGCCGCTACGCAGTCGCGTTAAATTGTGGGTGGCAGGACAGGACAAAGACAAGCCCTTTCGCTCATTGGCTCGCACACTTGATATTGATGCACAAGTGAGTTTTCTCGGTGCACGTGACGATATTGCGCAACTGCTTTGGGCTGCCGATGCGCTCGTGCATCTGGCGTACAGTGAAAATACCGGGACGGTGCTGCTTGAAGGTATGGTGGCCGGACTGCCTGTTATCGCCACCGATGTCTGCGGCTATGCGCATTATATTTTAGATAATAAAATGGGCAGTGTGCTGGGCGGCACCGTCACACCGAATCAAGTGGCGCAAGCAATGGCTCATGTTCTTTCAGAAAAAAACTCTGTATGGCACGAGCGCAGCCGATTATTTACCGCCAAGGCCGATATTTTTTCAATGCCCCATCATGCTGCTGACCTGATTGAACAGGTTGCGGCTCGTAACCATACTGATTAAGCAAGTTTAAGCGCATAAAAAACTTCACCCGCAACTCTATCTTTTCGCGCGAAGATATCGCAGAGATTTGGTGTGGAAAAACGAAAAGAAAAGAGCAAATCTGTTTCCGGCTCTGCCCATTATTTCAGTAGTCTTTGTTACTCATTCGTCGTGGCGCACACCTGTGTGCTTTGCTGAGATTCATTATCTGCTGCATCATAGGCAAATACTATATAGCAATAGGCAGTACCTGAACTTAGTCCCGTGTCGCTTGTTGTAACCCCTGTGACGGACTTAAGGTAAAATCCATTCCGATAAATCTTATACCCCACCACACCTTTATTATCAGTGGACTCATCCCAGGAAAGATTTATCTGACTTGAAGATATTGAGGTTGCATTGAGATTAGTCGGTGCTGTTGGTGCATCTACATCATCTCTGATTCCACCCTGAACAAGCGTCGCTGTAAAATCGTAGCCGTAGTGAAAACTCCAGGCATCGGCATCTACAATTATATTTAAAGATATGGGATAGAACGTATAGCCTGTAAGGGATGGCGTCAAATAATAATTGCCGCTCTTCAAACGAAAACTGTAATTCCCATCTTGCTCTGTTACTGTTGTGTCGGAATCATCACCGCTTAATGTAATCGTCACCCCTTCCTTAACATCCCCCTTAACCATTCCGGAAATAGTTGCTTTATCTGGATCATCATGATGGGGAAGAATATCATCAGTCAAGCCTTCTATTGAGTCACAACCAATCAGTGTAAAAAAAATCAACAGCAGAAAACTTAACAAAATTTTGGTTGAAAATTTTTGTCCGTTCATATTCTCTCCCTTGCAAGGTATGGTTGGATTACAAAAAATCGCCCATTATTTTATATATGTTGTAATTATCAATAGCATGGTGAATTATTACACCAACCTTTTATAAAATCAATAAAATTATAAGTGAAAACCCCCGTGGTAAACCACGAAGCATTCTGCAAAGTCTTTTGATAATTTTCTTTGTTTAAATACCACTATTAACTTCTTAAATCTACACTAAAAATTAAATACACGTAAGTGTCGCTGCAAAGAAATATCCGTAAAAAATTTCTATAAGTCAATCAGTTTAATATCAGGTGTTAATAAGTTAATTTATCTGATATAAGATTAAAAGAGATTTTATTAATTCATATGTCAATATCCGAAAGTAACTTATTATAATATTTATTCACATACGGATATAGCATGAGTAATCAAATGAAACTGAATCGGCTGACGCTGGAATTTTCCGGCGAATCGTCTCATCTTGAAGAACCATTTCTCAATTATTATCACAAGGTATATTTCCCTCAAATACGTATATTAGTTTTTCTGGCATGTTTTATGTACACAATTTTCGGTGTTATGGATGTTCTGCTGATTCCGGAACAAACGTTCAATATATTTTTTATAAGCATCGGCATTATTGCTCCCTCTGTTGTTTTTACTGCGTTTTTCCTGATATCCTCTACAGAATTTTTCAAAAAGCATATGCAGCCTATTCTGGCCTTTCTTTCTATGTTCGCCGGATCGGGTGCTCTTTCCATGATAGCCACTTCATCAGAATCGGTAAGTTATTTCTATTATGCCGGTTTGATGCTTATTTTCATGTGGAGTTATACTGTTCTTCGTCTCTTTTTCATCTGGGCTTCGGTCGCCGGATGGATACTAGTATTACTATACGCAATCTTCGATCCCATGATAACTCACCCACCCATGACTATTTATATCAACAACATTTTTTTCTTTATTGGCGCTAACCTGATAGGAATGATGGCTTGCTATATGATTGAATTCAACACCCGGCGTGATTTTTTCATAACACAACAGCTGGAGCTTGAGCGGAAAAATATCAACAAGATAAATCAAGAATTGGAAGATCGGGTCAAAAAGCGGACTGATGACTATAAAATTATCAATCTGGAACTGGAACAGGAAATTGCCAAACATAAGAAAGCGGAGGAGGAACTTCAGCAAATACTAAATAGCCTCAGGAAATCAATCGGCACAACCATCCGTGTCATGGTATCTGCTGTGGAAGCCAGAGATCCTTACACAGCCGGACACCAGCACCGCTCTGCAGACCTCGCCCGAGCCATTGCGTCGGAAATGGGATTGTTGAAACATAACATTGACGGAATCCGTATGGCGGCTTCAATCCATGACATCGGGAAATTATCTGTACCATCGGAAATATTGTCCAAGCCAACCAAGCTGACAGATATTGAATTTACCCTGATTAAAGAACATTCCCGAAGCGGCTATGAGATATTGAAAGATGTGGAATCTCCCTGGCCGCTGGCACAAATTGTTTACCAGCATCATGAACGGATTGATGGTTCAGGCTATCCCCGGAATCTTAAGGGAGACGAAATTATAATTGAAGCCCGAATTATGGCAGTGGCTGACGTAGTGGAAGCAATGGCTTCTCACCGTCCCTACCGTCCGGCACTAGGTATTGAAGCAGCCTTGGAAGAAATCGAGAAGAACAAAGGAATTCTTTATGATAAAAACGTGGTGGACGCCTGCCTGAGGTTATTCCGAAAGAGAAACTATCATCTTCCGTGAGATATTAATATCAAGTCATATGGAATTCATTGTTTGACAGGTATAAATTCCAGTTTTGCTATTACTATCCAACATGTAAAATGTTGAAATGCCGGATTTATAGTTCTGCCAAATTCCAATGCAATTTGCACGGGGATACTTTTCTTTCCGTCATCAACTTAAAAATTGACAGGAACCCGTCTTTTGTTTATAAATTTTTCCGTTACCAAACTATTTGATGTGTTTTTATCCAATATACTTAAAATATTAATTACCATAATGAAACGATTTTAAAATAAAAATTTTTGTATTGAGATTTTTTATGGATTTCTGGCACCAGATTACGAGTCTCTTCAGCAAATACAGCCATTATTTAGAAATACTGACTATGCCGCTTGTCTTCGGTTTTCTCGGCTGGTTCAGTAACTGGAAGTGCATAAAAATGATGTTTCACCCGATAGTTTTCTGGGGCATCCCTCCGTATCTCGGCTGGCAGGGTTTAATACCCCGTAACGCCGGTAAATTCGCAGGCAATACTGCAAGGCTTCTTACAGAAAAACTTATTAATATTGATGAGATATTTAGCAGGCTCGACTCGCGTGTAATCGCCAAAAAACTGGAAATCATAATTAATGAACTTGTATCCGATTTAATAAATGAAATTTTTGAAAGCTCAAACCCTCTCGTGTGGAAAATGGTTCCGGACATGGCCAGAGAAGAAATAATCAGAACCACGCACAACGAAGTTCCCAAGGCCGTCAGACTGGTTATCAAGGATATAAAGAAAAACATTTTTAAGATATTTGATCTGCCGGAACTGGCAACAGAATGCATGGTCGGTCCAAATGTCGATCGCATGAGATACATGTTTAAAACAATAGGGGGCAAAGAATTCAAATTTCTCGAAAAGTTGGGATTTTACATCGGATTTCTTCTCGGGTGTGTCCAGACGCTTCTCTGGTATATTTTTCCGGCATTGTGGACGGTGCCTATTCAGAGCGCCATTGTTGGCGGACTCGTCAATTGGATTGCACTCCAGATGGTTTTCAGGCCGCTGGATCCAAAAAAATTTTTATTTTGGACTTACCAGGGGCTATTTCTCCGGAGAAGAGAGGAAGTAACGAAGGAATTTTCCAAGCTGGTAACACAAGAGGTTCTTAATCCGAGAAACATCATAAAAAAAGTACTAGAGGGAAGAGAAAAAGACAGGATACATCTTATCATAAGAATATCCATATCTCAGGTCATCGACAGATTGACAAAAATGGTTAAACCTGTAGTGCTGGCCGCGCTCAAATCGGAGGTTCTGGACAGGGTTCAGCATGAAATCAGCATGGAAGTAACCTCCCCTGAAACAATGCAACGTTTAGAAGATTATGTCGGAAAGGCTCTTGATATTGAAAACACCATGATTGAAAATATGAGACGGCTTACCAATGCTCAATTTGAAGACATTTTAAGATCTATTTTCAAAGAAGATGAATGGATTCTGATAGCGGTAGGAGTTGCTCTTGGTCTCGTCGTGGGTTTTATTCATGCTTATACCGGCGTTATTTAATTCAATAACAAATATGGAAGAAATTAAAATATGGAAGGAAAAAATATTGGCCATGATGATGTTCTTCCGGATATTTCCATAGGCGAACTTGACCCGGAAATGCAGGATGCCTGCAATCGTGCAGGCTGGAAAACTCTTACTCCCGTACAGGCCAAATCAATTCCTTATTTTTTGGCGGGCCGTGACATGATGGTACAGTCCCGCACCGGCAGCGGCAAAACCGGCGCCTTCATATTGCCCATTATAAAAAAAATCAACACGCAGCAAAATACCGTTCAGGCTCTCGTCCTTGTTCCCACCCGTGAACTTGCTCTTCAGGTACACAAAGAAGCACAGATGTTGACTGAAGAAAAAAATATAAAAACAGTGGTGGTTTATGGTGGTGTGGGATACAAGGCGCAGCTAGAGGCTTTTCGGAACGGTGCTCAAATTGTAATCGGCACACCGGGACGCATTTTAGATCATCTGCTGAAAGACACTCTTTCTCTCGATCATCTGAAAATCTTAATTTTTGATGAAGCCGACCGCATGTTGTCCATGGGCTTTTATCCCGACATGGTAAAAATCCGCAAATATATACCTTCAAGTAAAATAATCAGCAGTATGTTTTCCGCTACTTTTCCGCCACAGGTAATCAGATTATCAGATCAGTTTCTGCATAAATCAAAGTTATTGAGCTTAAGCGGTAATCAGGTTCATATTGCCGAAACAGAGCATATTTATTATATCGTGCCGGGAATGCGCAAAGAAAGGTCTCTCGTGCGCATTATCGAAATTGAAAATCCCTCATCAGCCATCATTTTCTGCAACACAAAGGACTCTGTGCATTATCTTTCGATCGTACTCAAGCGTTTTGGTTATGACGCCGACGAGTTGAGTTCCGATCTGACCCAGAGCATGAGGGAAAAAGTAATGTCTAGGGTGCGGCGTGGTGCTTTACGTTTCTTAGTAGCGACCGATGTTGCCGCCCGCGGTATTGATATTCCTGATTTGTCACACGTTATTCAGTATGAAACGCCGGAGGACCAGGAAGCGTATATTCATCGAGCCGGACGCACCGGACGAATGGGAGCAAGCGGTGCAGTCATTTCCTTAGTCGCGGAAATGGAGAAATTTAAACTGCAGAGCATTGCCCGCTATTATAATATCAAAATGGAAGAACGCCCCTTACCCGATAAAGAGGAACTGGAAAGAATAGTAGCCCAAAGGATAACAGCGCTTCTGGAAGCACGGCTGCGCGCACGAGATAATCTGCAAATTGAAAGGATGCAACGTTTTGTGCCTCTGGCGCGTAATTTGGCACAATCGGAAGATGAGCTTTCGTTAATTACAATGTTATTGGATGATTATTACCAACAATCTTTGCACGCATCACCCACTCCAACAGCCGGCATTGATGAGGATCAAATTCCGGCTCAAAAGAAAAAAGGTAAAAAACCACGATTAAGAGACAAAAAAAGACATCAAAAGTCAGAAAAAAATAACTTAAAGAAATAGAAAATTTACCATTAAAGTCTTTTTAGAAAATCATTAATTACTTATCAATCACGGGTATGAATCCCAGGGCAAGCCCTAGACACTAATTCCGCCCCAAGGGGCGGGGTGCTATACCCTCCGCTTATGGCGGGATTGTTCGACTTGCAAATTTCAATACACTTCGTTTTTGAAATTTGAGTCTCACAATAAATTAGTTTCCTGTAATTTAACTTTTTATTCTAATATCTTACATAATACGGCAACAAATACGGGAATTTTTTGTCCGATAAAAAACAAACTAAATTTTCTTGAGTAAAGATTTCAATGCTGATATGAATAACCAAAATTTTTTTAAAAGGATGTAAATTATGCAAAACCCTAATTTTGGTTCCGGTCCATGTAGCAAGAGGCCAGCGTGGAGTATTGACGCGCTAAAGAGCGCGGCGGTCGGCCGCTCACACCGTTCTGCGTTGGGAAAAGAAAGAATCGTCAAATCTATTAATGATACACGAAAAATCTTAAATATTCCGGCAGATTACCTCGTGGGCATTCTGCCAGCTTCCGATACAGGCGCTTTTGAGTGCGCCATGTGGTCACTTTTAGGTTCCCAGCCGGTTACTGTTTTGGTTTGGGAAAGTTTTTCCGATGGTTGGGCAACAGATGTCGCCAAACAGCTTAAACTCAACCCTACTATTATCAAAGCCGATTACGGCAAGATTCCTGATTTGAGCAAAGTGGATTGGTCAAACGATGTAGTTTTTGTAGCCAACGGGACAACCAGCGGCGTCAAGATTCCCGATTGGAATTGGATTCCGGCCAACCGCGAAGGTTTGTCCCTGTGTGACGCTACCAGCGCCGCATTTGCAATGGAAATAGACTGGAGCAAGGTAGATGTTCTAACTTTTTCCTGGCAAAAATGTCTTGGTGGTGAAGCAGCACATGGCGTGTTAATCTTAAGCCCCAAAGCCATCGCCCGTCTGGAATCTTACGATCCGCCCTGGCCACTGCCAAAAATCTTCCGTCTCAAGAAAGGAGGCAAAATTAATAAGGCGATTTTTGACGGTGACGTTATCAATACACCTTCTATGCTTTGCGTGGAGGATTATCTGGACGCCCTGGATTGGGCTGGTAAGATTGGCCTCAATGGTTTGATCAAAAGAAGCGAGTCTAATCTCAAGATAGTAGCCGACTGGGTAGCTAAAAACGACTGGATTGAGTTTCTGGCCGATGATCCAAAAATACGCTCCAATACTTCAGTATGTCTAACGGTTACTCATCCCAAAGTTAAGGCTTTGGGCACAGATGAAAAGAGCAAGTTTCTTAAAAGCATAGCTTCGGAATTGAGCAAGAAAAATACCGCTCATGATATAAACTCCTATAGGGATGCTCCGGCCGGCTATCGTTTCTGGTGCGGTCCGACAATCGAGGAGTCCGATATAAAAATCGCGCTTGCTGAACTGGAAAAAGTCTTTAATGAAAAAGTTAAAACCCTTTAATTTGTTGAAGAGAAATAAATAATGGCCAATGTTGCGGTTATAGGCACTCAATGGGGCGATGAGGGCAAGGGAAAGATTGTCGATCTGTACGCCGGAAAAGCCGATGTGATTGCACGGTTTCATGGCGGGAACAATGCCGGACATACTCTCGTCGTCAAAGGCAGGAAAACCATTCTGCATCTTATTCCCTCAGGAATTCTGCATGATGACAAAATCTGCATAATAGGCAATGGGGTGGTTTTTGACCCCTCTGTCTTTCTGCAAGAAATTAATGAACTGCAAGAAAGTAATCTCCTGCCACCCAACACCAGACTTCTTATCAGTGAAAGAGCTCACTTAATAATGCCCTATCACCGCAGTATTGATCAGGCGAGGGAGGCCAGAACCTCCGGCAAAAAAATAGGAACTACCGGCAGAGGTATTGGCCCTGCATACGAAGACAAGGTTGCCCGCACGGGAATACGTGTGGGCGACCTTTACGAAGAAAATCTGTTCAGGGAAAAACTCCGATACAACCTGGAAGAAAAAAATTTTCTGCTGAAGAATTTTTACAACGATACTCCCCTTCATGAAGATGAAATCGCCACGCAGTACCTAACTTTTGCTCAAAAAATAAAATCTTATGTAGCAGATACTTCTCTGATTCTGGATAAAGAAATAAGACAGGGTAAAAAAGTGCTTTTTGAAGGAGCACAAGGTTCTCATCTTGATGTTGATCATGGAACATATCCTTATGTAACCTCTTCCAACACAGTTTCCGCCAACGCTTCCTGTGGAAACGGAATCGGGCCCAACACTATCAACAAAGTTGTCGGAATTTGCAAAGCTTACACCACCAGAGTTGGTGAAGGACCCTTTCCCACGGAACTGAAAGATGAAATTGGCAACCACATGCAGCGTATCGGGCAGGAATTCGGCGCAACCACTGGTAGGAAACGGCGTTGCGGCTGGCTGGATATGGTTCTGGTGCGTCATGCGGTAAGAATCTCCGGCATCAATGCTCTGGCCATCACCAAGCTTGACGTTTTAACAGGTCTGGAAAAACTGAAAATTTGTGTCGGCTATAACTGCTCGGACAATCAGATGACTCATTCCACACCGGCAAGCATAAAAGTTCTTGCTGAATGCCAGCCGATTTACGAAGAATTTGACGGATGGAAGGAAGATATTCTTTACGCGCGGGAAATGAACGAACTGCCCACCAACGCCAAAAAATATCTCAAACGGCTGGAAGAATTGGCAGAGGCTAAAATTATACTTGTATCTGTTGGATCTAGCCGGGAAGAAACAATCTTTTTGGAAGATCCCTTTCTAAGCAGAACACTATAGTTTCCACTTGACACACTTAAAACTTGTTGTTAATAGGTCTCGCCTTAAAAATCGGAGGGCCGTTAGCTCAGTGGTAGAGCAGCGGACTTTTAATCCGTTGGCCGGGGGTTCAAGCCCCCCACGGCCCACCAGATTCAGGGTGTTACATAAGGATCAATTGTTTTGGACAAAAAGTGGCTTTAGGTATTCTATTTTATCAGAGGGCCTCTAATCACGGATACTATATTATCATTAGAGAGAAATAGGAGGTATTTTATGTATCGTATTGATTTGTTAAACAAAATTTCGGAAAAAGGACTCAGACATTTTACCGATAAGTATGAGTATCGCGCAGATATTCCTAAGCCTGACGGTATTCTGGTAAGAAGCAAGGAAATGAAAGATATGACCCTGCAGTCGAGTGTGAAAGCAATTGCTCGTGCAGGGGCAGGAGTCAACAACATTCCCATTGACAAGTGCTCGGACAAAGGCATCGTTGTTTTTAATACACCGGGAGCAAACGCAAACGGCGTTAAGGAACTGGTTGTTTTGGGCATGCTGCTCGCTTCGCGGAAGGTGACGGAAGGAATCATCTGGGCCAAAGGGCTAGTAGGCGAAGGAGACAAGGTGCCCGATCTCATCGAAAAGGGGAAGTCCAAATTTGGTGGCACCGAAATCCTAGGTAAGACCTTAGGTGTTGTTGGCCTTGGTGCCATCGGCACGCTGGTGGCTAACGCCGCCGAATCCCTAGGCATGGAAGTAATGGGATACGATCCTTTCCTGTCTATTGAGGCGGCCTGGAAACTGTCTCGGAACATCAAGAAGGCATCAAGCCTGGAAAAGCTCCTCGCAGAATCCGACTTCATCACGCTGCACGTTCCCCAGAACAAGGATACTAAGGGCTTCATCAACACCGATAAGTTTGCGATCATGAAAAAAGGAGTTGTAATACTCAACTTTGCGAGGGGGGGACTCGTGGACACCCCCTCCTTAAAAAAGGCTATAGCCGACGGGATTGTTAACTGCTACGTAACTGACTTCCCTGACGAAGAAGTCATCAAGACAGACAAGGTCATCGCCATCCCACACTTGGGCGCTTCCACCGAGGAGTCCGAGGAAAACTGCGCCATCATGGCTGCCATGCAGCTCATGGACTTCCTGGAAAACGGGAACATCAAGAACTCTGTAAACTTCCCCGAATGCTTCCTCGAAAGGTCGGGCAAGCAGAGGCTTACCGTCACCAACCAAAACACGCCGGGCATGATTGAAAAGATCACGCACCTCCTCGCCGACAGCAAAATCAATATAGTGGACATGATTAACAAAAGCAAAGGAAACATAGCCTACAACATTATAGACTCGGAAAGTGATATCAATACTGACTTAATAAAGAAAATTCAGTCTATCGATGGAATCAGGACCGTCAGAGTGCTTTAAGAAAACCTCCCGCATGTTTTACATTTATCAAAAAAGTGTCTGGCTTATCTCTGCTAGACACTTTTTTATTTATACACATATTGTTGGATTTATCACCATATATAACGCGCAAATTCCATCACGAGTGAATATAGCCTGAACTAGCTTCACTTAAAGTATCGGCCTTCAGATTTTGTATTATTTAATAAATTATGACGTTCTTATTTCTGTCTCGGACTCTTAATTTTCGTAATAGTCTTCTTTACTTTATCAATATCATTTTTTATACCTTGTAAAAGTTTTCTCGCATGATTCCCCGCTGCTTTTGCCGCCTTTTCTTCTTCAAGCTCAATTACTTCAACATTTATTCTCTCCAATTTTTCTTTAAGCGCATTTACCATTTCTGTTATTTTTTTCATAATTATTTCCTTAACTACTTATCCCCTTAAAATTATTTAACTGAATCCAATACGCGAACGCCTTTATAGGATATATTGTTTCTGCAGAACATCTCTTGCCATCCCCGCCGCGAGCCGGAAAAGAACAAATAATCTTCATAATTAGCAGTCTCGTCCCATGTTATGCAGCCATTTCTGCGCCGAATGCTGGAAAACAAAGGACAATTTGTTACCAATAAACTTATTGCAGAATTAGGAAACAGTTTTTCCAATAAGTCGTATAATTGCACAAAGGTATTTTCATCCATCGGAGTTGTGTCGTGATCAAGATGTGGGATATTACCGTCGCGATTTCTTATAAATAAAACCTTTTTGTTTTGTGGATCATTAAAAAATCTGCCAATGAGCATTTCATACTTTTGTTTCACCAAAGGTAATTGTTGAACTATATCATCAGCAATAATTTTATCATCATCTGTCCTTTTAAAATCATGATGGTACAACAAATTATAGTATTTATCCCTGACTGTAAGCAAATCCGGAGATACTTCCAAGTTGTTTATATTAAAAAGATCATGAAACCTGTTCTCGAGCAGCTTCCATAAGGCCTGAAATGGTGTTATCCACCAATCAAACGGATAGGCATATTCAATACCAAAATAGGCACGAATGTTCAGAGTTAACTCACAGTTACATCCAAGACTTATTATTCTATCAAATTCATTAGCTTTGGTTTGAGGCTCGAATAGATTTGACATGTTCTGCATAACCCACCTTATTTAAACTAAGAATCAAAACATAAATTAACAGATATGCCATATAAGCACTTATCAATTGAACAGATAAGAGCTTCCCCTTTTGTTATGGAAAATATAAGAAATGCTGTCGTGTTGTCAAGGCAATCATGAATACAAAATTAGTAATAGTTGAAAATTCGGCCTATTAACTGTATACAGGCATTGGACATTCAAGCTATTGAATGATCCTTAAAAAGGAGAGAAAAAGATGGAAGCGAAGGAATTGAAATTTAGTAAAAAAGAAGTGAAACTTACCAATCAAGATATTGTTAAATTGGCCTACACAACAAAAGAAATGATAGAAAAAATGAAGGATGTAAAACTATCCACACATCAATGTAATTGTTATAGAGAGTGCTTTTATATAATGCGCAATCTTTTAAAGATAGCAGATAAAGAATACTTAGACAGGCATGCCATACTTAATGATTTTTTTCGCAAGGGGCGAAGAAGGCTGATAAACAACAATAATCAACTACAATGGGATGATATATATTTTGAAGATAAAGATGATGATGTGTAATCGTTTATACTAGATTATAATAAAAAAACAACGGTTTGTGTTTACCGATTTATACAGGCTTTATACATAATTATCAGCTATAAATAGAACCAATAAACATTCACAGGAGAATCCAATGTCTTTTTTACCTGAACATGTTCAGAACCGCGTACGAGATATTTTTTCAGCTATTATTTCGGTAACAGCGTTACTTTCTCTGTTTATTGTACCTATAGTTAGGCCTATGACAACAGACACTCCCAAAGAGGCATTTTATATTTTTATTGTTGCCAATATATTGGCTTTGACAGGTGTCATTTTAGGCGGAAAAGGAATTCGAATTTCGCAAAATAAAAAACTTCTTCCATTAATGAGCATTTGCATTGGTTGTGTTTTTTGGATTACTGCGACTATTATCCTCTGGGCTGCCCCCCGCTATCTGAACTTGTAATGTCCTCTGCTTGACTTGCCTATTAAGCAGTTAACAGGTGATGCTGTAGCAGAAGAAGTTTTAAAAGCTTGAAGAATTTACTTGATTAGTACGAGATAAAGAAAATAGACATTTGAATTTCTATTTCGTATATAAATCAGTAAACAGGAGATATCCTTTTGAAGAAATGTCCTTATTGTGCTGAAGAAATTAAGGATGAAGCTATTAAGTGCCGATACTGCTATTCTGATTTAAGTTCCGGCAAACGCGTCAGGTCAAAATTAAATATAAAAAGAAATGATGATTATGACGAGGATAACGAGTCTTTACGTAAATTTGAAAAAACATTTCGGTCAAGCAGATTAAGGCTTAGTAATCTTTTTTCTCCCGGTAAACTGATTTTGTCTGAAAAAGGCATATCATTCCCAAAAGGTTCGCGGTCTGATTCCGAGACAAAACATATAAAATATCGTGCGGTGGAATCAGTAACAGTTAACAAGGGCATCATATTTTCAAACGTTCAAATAAACATTTCCAATGGAAATGAGCCGATTATATTAAGCGGTCTGACAGCGGAGGAAACGGCGGAAATTAGAGATACTATTCATTCAATTCAAAGAAATCGTTGAGTGGATAATAAACAAGCGGCATGTTAAAAAGACGAATTACATAGATTGTTTAATTCATAATGTTTCATTGATTACGGTAATCTTAAACTTGCATCTTATAAAAAAGAGGCTATAAAATATGAACAAAACAATTAAAAAGATTTACGCTGATGAAAACGGCTTAGTGCTATTCGTCTGCCCAAAATGTGGTGAAGTGCAAAAAGGACAGGCACAAATATATAAGGATCAAAATGCTAAATGGCCGGTAAAAATTCACTGTGAATGCGGAAATAACTATAACGTAATTGTTGAAAAAAGAAAATTCCCCCGAAAGGAAACACGACTTGACGGTACGTACTCCACGACGTCAAATCCCGAAAAGTGGGAAAAAATGATTGTAAAAAACTTATCAACGCAGGGATGCGGTTATGAAATGCTGAATCCAAACTGGTTAAATGCAAACGAAGAAATAAGAATTGAATTTAAATTAGACGATAATAAAAGTTCTCCGATAAGAAAAAGGGCTCTTGTTCATTTTGTGTATAAAAACTATGTGAGCTGCAAGTTTATAGAACAACCCGGGGGGGGCGATCCGGAATTGGAATCCTATATGCGCAACGTATAAATTATCTTGGTTAATTTATCCACTTTTGCACTTTAAAATACTAATTTCTGTTACATATATATTATCATCTATATTAACAAAGTTATATTGATTCACCTGCCAGAAAACAACGAGCGTCGCAACTGTCAGAAATATATAGATGATAAGTTTCTGTTTGCCAAGACTGATACTTATTTTATTTAGCATGGCGACCTACTGGCAATGTTTGTATCACATGTCATGTCAGAGTCCAGCCATTTTTTGATTACTTTTGGTTGAAGTGTTGTTTGAAATAAAAAATATTATAGAAAGTTAGTTCGAATTGGGTAAAATATTTGGAGAGCAACTTAAACTGATAATCAAAATCATAAGCTATCCTTTATGAATGCTGAAAAATACCGCCATATTCCGGCGGCAGATCAATAAATTTGCCAACGTGCGTTCAAAACCCTTTGAACGACCATAGGGGTTTGGGAAAATTGAAAAAACAGCTTCTCTTCAATAATCAGCCCCTGCATTCATCAGTATCTTAACGATCTTTGTATGGCCTTTTCCTTCGGCCAGCATCATCGCGGTTCTACCTTCATTATTTTTAGCATTTATATCCGCTCCTTTCTCTATCAGCAACTCAACAGATTCTGTACTCCGTTGTAAGGCTGCCGACATCAGCGCCGTATGACCATCATTACTTTTAGCATTGATATACGCTCCTTTCTCTATCAAAAACTTAACAACTTCCACATGATTTTTTAAAGCTGCCGACATCAGCACTGTATTACCATAGTCATATTTAGTATTTATGTTTATCTTTTTATCAAGAGCTTTCTTAACACGATTGCAATCACCAGATTCCACGGCTTCCAATAAGAAATTCCGACGGTTTTCACTATATATTTTATACACTGCAAAAATTACAAAACCTATAAATACAAATATAATGGTAAGCCAATAACTGCTCAAGTGCATATAAAAATATCTCCCTATTTAAAAATATTACATAAAAAAAGCCCCAAACTGACATTTACTCATCAGATGGCGGCCCGACCACCAAAAATCCTCCAAAAACACGGAAGTTTCTGAACCCTTTAAACATAATTACAGTATTTATTTTTTATGTCATTTTTTAATTAAATATTCCAAAAAAATCAAGCAACATTTGAAAAATTAAAAGAAACAGTTGAAAATGATATAATTCTAATCTAGTATGCCACTATAGTTTCCTGGCGATTTGATATCTATATGCCCAAACGGAAAAACTTTTCCAATTTTCGTTAATCTAAATAACAATTTTAGAGGAGGATTAAAAATGCCTACAAGTAAATCAAAGAATGAGTCGGGGAAGAAAAATGTTGTCACTGAAATTATCGAAGATGTGACAAATATGGTAAAAACTTCTGTTTTTGCAAGCCTCGGTGTAGCATTTCTCGGGCAGGAAACGATTGAGAAATGGGCAAAGAAAGTTGCCAAAGATAACGACCTGTCCACGACTGATGTAAAGAGTTTTATCAATGACATTAGACAACAGAGCGTGGAGACACGAAAGGATATTGAGAAACGCG
Organism: Syntrophaceae bacterium; assembly: GCA_016927935.1. Taxonomy (GTDB): domain Bacteria; phylum Desulfobacterota; class Syntrophia; order Syntrophales; family Smithellaceae; genus Smithella. The sequence continues at coordinate 12,243 of JAFGLS010000051.1, read as the reverse complement.
TTAAATCATTGCTTAATGATATTCTTCCATCAACCAAGAAAAAAACTGAGGGAACTAGTAAGAGTAAAGTAAGAAAAAGAGTAAGAAAAAAACGCACAGTGTCAGTAAGGTAAGTATCAATAAAACAGAAGAAAACAGGGGAAAATTATAAAAATATTATTGAAAGGTAATTAACTAAGAATAATTAATGCTATACGTTCCCTCATAGAAAGCTTGTAATAAAAAGCAAAATGGAAGGAGCAGCATCGGCTTCCTATTACCATTATTTTTAAAACAAACAAATACGTAAAAAAATCTTGATTAAAGTTATTAAAAAATACTATATAAAATCATTAAATAATTGCAGTATTTACAAACTGCGGATAATGATCTTATACAGGAAATAAATAATGAGTTTCTTGATTGATTTTTTACACCAAATAGTTAGTTACTGGCATCAAATAGGGATATACTATGCACTTCATAAGTCAGTCATAAATGTAGTTGCGATGCCTTTTATGTATGGTTTTGTCGGCTGGCTGACCAACTGGCAGGCCGTAAAAATGATATTTTGGCCAAAAAGTTTCTGGGGCATCCCGCCATATCTTGGCTGGCAGGGAATCGTTCCCAAGAAGGCTGTTAAATTTGCGACCAGGACAACAGATTATCTTTCCTCAAGACTTGTTCATTTAGACGAGATATTTAACAGGCTGGATCCCAGAGTAATCTCCAAAAAATTGGAACCTGTAGCTGATGATCTAATCAATGACATCGTCAATGAAGTTTTTGAAAAATCAAACCCTTTAACGTGGAAGTTGATGCCGGATATGGTAAGAGATGAAATAATCAAAGCCTCAAGACGTCAACTGCCCAAAGGCTGTAGACTGGTTATTGAGGATATTCAGCAAAATATATTCAAGATATTTGACCTCATGGAACTGGCTATTGAGAGCATGACAGGCGAAAATGTTGACAAAATGATAAATCTAGTTAAGACGCTTGGCATAAAAGAGTTCGACTTCATAATAAACTCCGGTTTTTTCTTCGGCTTTCTTCTCGGGCTTTGTCAGGTGGTAATATGGCTTACTTATCCTTTATTATGGACTATTCCTGTTCAAGGTGCCATTGTCGGTTATCTTACCAACTGGCTGGCTATTTATATGATTTTCAAGCCTACACAAGAGAAGAGGTATTTGGGATTTTTTAAATGGCAGGGTCTTTTCCTTAAGAGAAGGCTCGATGTTGCCAAAGGATTTTCCGAACTGATAGAAAAAGACGTTCTAAATTCCAGAAATATCATTAGAAAAATATTGACCGGCAAAGAAAGATCCAGAATAAATCTCATCATAAGGATGGGCGTCTCTCAAGCCATTGACAGACTGTCATCACCGGTTAAACCGCTAATAACATCATCGCTTCAGCCAGACGTGATTGACTTAATCAAGCATGAAATTTCCATGGAATTAACCCACCCCGAAGCCATGAAACTAATTGAAAATTATGTTCAGCAAGCTCTTAACGTGAAACAAATCATGATTGAGAGATTTGCAGAACTTACCCCCGAACAATACTCGGATCTTTTACGACCGATTTTCCATGAGGACGAATGGATACTGATTTTCGTGGGAGCTCTTTTAGGCGCCTCTGTGGGAGTTGCTCAGCTTCTCATGATGCTTTATTTATAATCAATAAAACTCGGGGGTAAGCATTTGTATAAATTACGCATTGAATTAAAGCGATTATTACAATTCTGGTTTGATCTTTTCGCCGTTTCTTATCCTAATAGAGTTTTTAAACCCATTTCAAACATAGTGACTTCTAAGATTTTCTGAAAATAATTGATAGCAATAAAAATATTCCGAGCCCTGTAGCCACCATCATTCCCACAAAACCGAAATTAATCCCATTAACTTCAGGAATGTTGATTTTCGACATCATGATGAGAGCCGCTATGGTCAGTGAAGAACTGATTAAAAGCGAAGCTACTATGACAGACAGGACAATTCTGTTGCCTGTTTTCTCAAACCTGCTGACCGCCCCGTCAAAACCCTTATGATCTAAAGATATAGTTAATCTGCCTCTTTTAAGCTGCTCGAACAGTTCCCGCATGTCATCAGAAGCCGTACGAAGGAGACTTATTAATCCCGATGCCGAAGTGTAGATATCTTCCGCAATCTTTCTGGGATTAACGTGTTTGTTGTAATAAAAGTTATAAAGCATGGGCTTAAGATAATCATCTATTTTGTAATCGGGGTCGAGTTTACTTATAACTCCTTTCATGGTTACAACAGATTTAATAAGTAAAAAAAAGTCGGGCAGAATTTTCAACCGGAAAGACATAATCGTATTTATTACATCATAAAAAAGATCAGACAAATCGATTTTTCCGAGAGACACGCCGGCATATTTCTTCAAAAATTCATTTATCTTTTTTTCCAATTTGTCCTTGTTTTCGATATATCCGATCTCAGTCATTCTCTGCAGCACATTGACAATTTTACCGGCCTCCCTGTCCGCTATACCCATGAGTATTTCCGTAACCTGTTCCCTCTGCTTAAAGGCAAGATTGCCCATCAAACCATAATCGAGAAAACAAACTCTATCATTGTCTAAAATAAATATATTACCCGGATGTGGATCGGCGTGAAAATAACCATACTCAAATACTTGCTTTATTATAAGACGCGTTATTCTTCTGGCAATTTTCTTGAGTCTTTCTTCAGAAGCATTTTGTACGAAATCAGAAAACCTAATGCCATCAACAAATTCCATAGTGAGTACCTTGCTGGTAGTGTATTCACGGTACACAATCGGAACATAAATCGAATCATCATATACAAAGTTCTCGCCAAACTGCTCTATGTGAGATGCTTCAAGAATGAAATCCAGCTCCATATTTATCGCTTTGTTGTATTCCTCTATGATGCTTATAGGATTTAAAATATCCATCCCCTTAACAAATTTTTCAAGAAGCATTGCCAAATTAAAAAGTATCTCAATGTCAGTTTTTATTATCTTTTCTATATCCGGTCTCTGCACCTTGACGGCCACTACTGTTCCATCATGCAATACCGCCCTGTGCACCTGGGCGACGGAAGCACTGGCTACTGGAACATCGTCAAACTCTTTGAATATAAGCTCAACGGAACGGCCCAGTTCTTCAGCGATGACATCTTTTGCTTCATCTCCCGCAAAGGGCTCTGCTGAATCCTGTAGCTTTGAGAGTTCGATAATAAGGTCGGCGGGAAGAAGATCTGGTCTGTTGCTCAGGATCTGTCCTATTTTGACAAAATTAGGTCCTAGATCCTCCAAGACCATTCTCATTTTTTGCCATCGGGAAATAGACTCTATTTCAGGATTATACCCGGTTATGAGCTTTCTGGCGGAATTAATATATCTGTCCAGCTTTATATCATGCAAGACATTACTAAAACCATACTTGATCAGAACGGATATTATCTGCCTGAATCTTTTTAAATTGCTGAATTTAGTGACAAAAGATTTGGTATTCAAAAAAAACCTTCTCATTGCGGAGGCAAAAAATTGCTTTTCCCACACATTGTGATACCTCTTGATAATCGAGATTTAACGGGGGAAAAAGCATTTATTCCTGATGCTGAAACCATATGGCCCAATATAAAATCAACTTTTTATATTGGGCCATACAAACATAAAAAAAATAAACTATCCTTCTAATAACTCCCAAAGTTACTTGCCTTGTTCTTTAAGCATTACTTCCACTTAATGGTCTTTTTTTATCTTTTGCGAGATGATTTTTTTTTGCTTTTGCCCGATGATTTTTTACCACCCGGAATAATCTCATTAACCAGGGACTTTACACTTTTCTCAACATCCTTTCTCGCTTCTCGACTCTGTCTTCTCACGTCCCTGACAAAACTTTGTATGTCCTTAGTTGACAGTTTGTTTTCTTTGGCAATTTTTCTTGCCCATCCTTCAACCGTCTCTTCCCCCAGGAAGGCCAGTCCGAGGCCTGCAAAGACAGAAGTCCTTACAAGTTTCGTTATGTTTTCGATAATTCCTTCAGTCTTTTTCTCCACCTTCTTCTTACTCTTTTTTTTCCCAGACATTTTGAACCTCCTCCTTTTAATAATATTTTTTAAACTTCACTCTCCGCGTTGTTGTAATCCTCATTCTTCACGTTTTTCAACATACACGATAGCTTTAGCTTTTACTTTTTGAGATTGCAGAATTTTCTTAACTGTTGGCAGTAGCTTTTCCACTAAATCCTTGCCGATTTCTTCTTCAACCTTTACTTCCATATCTCCCGTTACTATTTTCGCAAATAATGTCGGAAAAAAACCATCTCGATCTTTAAGTATTTCCTCATGATTTTGTACTTTTACTTCCACAGCAATTCTAATCATTATTTTTACCACTTAAATCAGTCATTATGTTTATAATTCATCCATCTCATCTTCTTCATCTAAAAAGGATCTGCCTTTTCTCTTCAGAAAATTGAAAACGCCTCCTCCGTCCTCGTCACCCTCATCAATAAGGCCTAATTTTATCTTTCGCCTCGTGCTTCTTTCCCTTCTTTCGTCTGCGTATCGGCCATCCCCTCTGTCATAATCCTCTTCACGTCTATCACGTCTTTCACGCCTCTTCATACCTACATCTACATCTACATCTTCATCTTCATCTTCGCGCCTTCTCGTTTCGTCTGACCTTTTCTCCACCCATTTCATGCCCAGCATCCTTTCTATCCTCGAATGCAGAGCCTGTCTGTACCCGTCACGATACATATCTTCTATCATCCACGCGAGAGGTAATACACCTTGTAATAAATTGTATTTATAAACTTTGGGAACAAATTCCATTATTCTAATATTAGGTATATTTAGCTTCAAATATGGCGGTACAACCCTCAGGGATATTTTTATATCCGTTTCGAGAAACCTCATAGGCAATTCATATGGAAATAACGTGGCAAAAAAACCATCTATATAATAATCGGCATTTACTTTCACTGGAAACTTTGTCTGATAAGGTATTGATGTAGCCGCTATAATCTTCATTGCCACATCACTCATGCTCTTATAACTATCGAAAACTTTTGCATCCAAACCGGGAAAGTCGGCGGCAATGAGTCTCATTTTTGAGTTCATACTCTCATATATTTGCTTTTTTCTCGGCTCATCAGATTGCCTATTTAGGCTCAACCTTTTCTTTACCTCATTTTTAATAAAATCCTCGATAAATCCGGGTTTTATCATATTAAAATGCCACACCGGCGGCACATCATCAAGCCATTCATACCCCGGAACACCCACTGACCCCAAAAATGCGGAAAGCGCCCCTGTAGATGTCCCCACAAACTGGTCAACCTCAATTCCCATTTTAGTCAGTCCATCGATGAAGCCAGCATGAAACGACATTCTAAATCCGCCTGTCCCCATCGCTACTCCGACAGTAAACTTCTTCTTCTTTTTCTTTTCTTCCTCTTCTTTTTCTATATCCTGATTATCTTCAGTTGTCTCTTTTTTATCTTCTTTCTTTTCTTCTTTTTTCTTATCTCCCCACATTTTCTTCTTCCACCATTTATAAATTTTGGAGCTGTTTCCTTTTTGACTATTTTACATTATCGTTTTGAGTCTTTTATTAATCAAATTTACATGTGCCCACTATTTATAAATATTGATTTAAGTTATTATAAATAAATAAAAAAATAGTCAATCAAATAATTTAATAGAAAAACATTTAAAATATTTCCTGCCCAAGACTTGGAGATGTTACGTCGGGGGTCAAATTCATATGTTATATTTTTTATTATACCAGTGTTCCAATTACGGCAATATGTTATCGGTTAAAAAACTTAATTCTCATGAACAGGCTGATTTATTCTATACTATGGAGAGTTCCGATTTAACAGGTTATATTTTTATCTTTAACCTCTTTCACGTCTCTCTATAAAAGCTCTGACATACACATCAGCAAGAACACCTTCAGTTCTGAGACCTTGTTTGACTTCCGGAACAATTCTCTCGGCAAGGTCTTTGCATATTGCTTCTTCAACTTTTTCTTCAATAGAAACAAATTTTGTTATAATCGGTCCAAAAAAGCGGTTACGCTGATTCAGTATATCCTCATGGTTATTAACCCTTATTTCAAGAATGACTTTAATCATAATCGTTTCTCCGCTTTTTCTTAATAAAACATTAACATATTTTAATGGACATATAAGAAAGAAAATGGCGTTTGCATGTCAATTATTTTTTGATGTTTGTTTAAAAAATTAATCGTTTTAAAAACACTACATTCTTTAATGGAAGAATACATTAAAATCAAGCAATTTATAATAACAGTAGCAATACTACTAATGATTTTTATGAACGTTGAGGTAAAAACATCAAGCTGCAGTGCGCAAAAAAATTTACTCTCATTGAAAGAAATTTTTATTATGGATGTGTACACGCACTCGCCTTTTCGCCAGATGGAAAATCTTTTGTGTCTATAAGCAATGCTGTAACAATATCCATCTAAAATGTTTTTTAAATTTCTCATAAAATTTTTAAGTTCTTTGATTTACGTCCTACCAATGTCTGCTGTCTAAAATCACCTATGCACTGGTTTTTTGTCTGTGATACATCGCGCATGAAAGCTACGAATTACCACTTATATTTCAATATACGCAAATCCTGCACCTTGACATTTTTTGCATATATTTACGTCGTCAATCTTTCCAGTTCCATTACAGGTGCCACAGGTTCTCTTAGCGAATGCCCTTGGAGAATTGGGTTCAGTATTTATCCAAAATCTAATGAGACTATTAACCGACAAACCCAACCTTTCCGCCCGTTTCATAAGCATCTTTTTCTCATTGGCGGTTACTCTAATTGACATTGTTATTTTATCCATTATTCACCTCTTTTTTTATAACATAGATATCTTGTAATTACAATTATGTAATAAGATAGTATATCATATTGATGTCATAAATATATCATAGATTCCCCAAATAATATACTCTTAATATTTGTCGAAAAAGACGCATTTAGCTTTTGCTATATGTATTCAATGATACTAATTAAATTCAATATATATGAATAAATGTATAAACATACAGCCAACACTTAAATTTTATGCTTCATATTATGCTTTATATTAGGTTGACATTAAAAAATAAAAAAATTATCCTTAACATAAGGATTATCTTATCAAACGATAGTTTCTATTATTCAATAATAAATTTTACCTATTCAAAAAATGTGATTTTTTAGGGGGAAATATGAAAAAAAGTGTTGTGCTTAAAGAAAAAAATTCTTCGATGATAATTATGATTGTCACCTTGTTCATAATTACACTTATCGGCGCTTGTGCTACGGAACCTGTAAATAAAGTGTGGTCTAAGCCCAATGCTACACAGAATCAGTTCACAAAAGATAGATATGACTGCATGAAACAAGCACAGCCAACGATATCAAAAGCAAAGGGAACAAATAGCTCCGCTGAGCTTAGACATGTCGAAGACGAAGCTTTAATAAATGTGGAAATATATAATCTTTGTATGGAAGCACGTGGTTGGAGTTTAAAAGAAGTAAAATCAATTTCTGAAAACTCGAATAATAGAGAAATTCTCACCTTTGCAGATGGCACTAAATATGAAGGCAATATTGTGAACGGCCAACCGCATGGTAGAGGTACTTACACTTGGGCAAATGGCAATAAATATGAAGGTGATTGGGCTGATGGGAAAATGAGTGGCATGGGAACTTACACTTGTAGTAATGGTAAGCAGTTCACTGGTGATTTCGAAAATAATAAACCAGTTGGATTTACTATAAATTGTGTTTTACAGAATTCCGGAAATATTTCCATTCCTCGAAGGACTATGAGTGAATACCAAAGACAAGGATCCTACACCGATGCCAATGGTAATAAATATGAAGGCAATATTGTTAACGGCAAATTACATGGGAAAGGAACTCTTACCTCTCCCAGCGGCAATAAGTATGAAGGAGATTTTGTTGACGGCAAAATTAATGGTTGGGGAACTTACACTTGTAGTAATGGCAAACAGTTCACGGGTAATTTTAAGAATAATAAACCGGTAGGGTTCACTGTAAAATGCAACTGATTTTGGTTAAAAGGCTTTCTAACTCCTAAAAATAGGGGAAGGAATCATGTGCATGCTCAAAAAACAAAACGGGATGACAGCAATGGGGTGGATATTATTATTGATATTTATTATCATTATTGCAATTCCGTCAATGAAAATAATACCAATGTATATCAATTCTTTAAAGATTACTAATTCATTGAATAACCTCGCATCCGATTTAATCGCACAAGGAAAAAACTCAACTCCAGAAAATATAAAAAAAAATTTATTAGAACGCTTTGAGGTCAAAAAAATATCAGGAATAACCGCTAATGAAATCATTGTTACACGAACTGACATCGCTTTTACTGTAAGGGTACAACATCAGTACAAAGAGCGGATATTGAACTATCGGGATTACACCTTAAATGTTGATGAATCAGTTGATATACCAATAATCCATAACACTACTTTTTAAATCAGTTACTATAACGGCAAATAATATAAAGCCGGGCAAGCGATAAACTTAAAAAACAATGGGTTTTAGCCAAAAACAAATTTAAAGGTCACGTTCATGTTTCGTTGTAATGTAGAAAAAGTTACTGTTAAAATCAATAGGGAGGTTGATAATGTTTAATTATGAGGAAGACAGAAAAAAACTTTTAGAAAGTTCTATTAAAAGTACTAAAAAGATAATCAAAAATTTTGAAAAAGCAATAAATCATTATGAAGAATCAATCAAAAAGTATAAGGAATTTCAAAAAACAAATTTGCTACTCTATTCCAAAAATTCATTAAAAATTAACAAGAAAGAATTAACAGAAATGAAAGAGGGATTGAAAAGGGGAAGAGAACACCTTGTCGAACTACAAAGAGAATACAACAAAAGTTACGGGAAAAAGAAAAAAAATTAATTGGGAAGCAAAATGTGACAAACGATGTCTTTGGAAAACAATGATAAATACAATCTGTATTTTTTATTTTAAAAAACAAATGTTCGTATTATAATGCAAAATAGATTAGATTTTTTTATGCAAAAGAAACCCTAAGTCTAAACAGAAGGGAGAAAATATAAAATAAATACATCTCCGAATAACGAATAAAAGAATCCTTTACAAATGCTGAAATACTAATTAAATAATTTACCAATATTATGAAATATTGGTTCAACAGCAAATAAAAACAATTTTTTAAAAGGAGGAAGTAAGAATGAATACAGTAACAGAAATGGTCAATGCTCTTAAAGAAAAATTAGATCAAGTAACAGTTGAAGCAATTAAGTTTGAAGGAGAAAAAGCAGTGAATGCAGCCGGAACCCGTGCAAGAAAGCTTTTACAGGAAATAAAAAAGGATATTAAACAAATAAGGGATACTATTACAGAAATTAAAAATAAAAGAAAGAAGTAGGAATATCTATCCGCATTTCAATTTGTACTAAACATATTCCGCATCGTACATTTTGTGATCAAAATCAGATCGACGCACAAAATCATTCTTTTTATATTTTTATTGGACGTAATCATACCCCAACGAAGACTCAAGCCAGAACCGTTCACTATGTAAGCGGCGTTATATAAGGAAAACGATTATGAAAAAGAAAAGTGATAAAGTGCGTAAAAACAAAAAATTATCTAAGAAATCTGACGACATGAGTAAGCGGGCGAAAGAATCACATCGCCAAAACGCTGAAAGATACAGAACCTTTATTGAAAATATTAATGACGGATGTTTTGAAGTTGATCTTGCCGGCAACTTTACCTTTTTCAACGATTCATTATGCCGAATGACAGGATGCTCCAAAGATGAATTGATCGGCGCGAATTACAGTAAATTTTCGGATAAAGAGAGTTCAGAAAAAGTTTTTAAGGCGTTTAATCAAATTTTCAAAACTGGAGAGCCCATCAAAGAATTTGATTGGCAGATTATAAGAAAGGATAGCACTAAAAGATATATTGAAGCCTCAGTATCGTTACAAAAAGACCTATCAGGTAAACCAACAGGTTTTAGAGGTATTATACGCGACATCACCGAACGAAAACAGGTTGAAGAAAAATACAAAAACATCTTTGAAAATGCCCAGGAAGGCATTTACCAGTCAACGCCCGAGGGAAAATTCATCATGGCTAATCAGTCCATGGCACGAATACTCGGATATGATTCACCCGGAGACCTTATCACCCGCATAACTGATATCACTCATCAACTATATGTCGATCCTGAGGAACGCAAAAAACTTCTCCAAATGATAGAACAACAAGGATTTGCCAGAAACCGCGAAGTTCAGTTCTACAGGAAAGATGGCCGCATTATTTGGGTTTCCCGGACTATGCGTGCAGTTCGTAATGAGAAAGGTCAAGTTCTTTATTATGAGGGAATTATTGAAGATATCACAGAAAGAAAAGAGAGCGTAGCACGACTGAGAAATGCTCTTGGTGGTACCGTTCGTGCGATAGCTTCCATAGTGGAAACAAGAGATCCCTACACGGCTGGCCATCAACGCAATGTGGCCAACCTTGCCCGTGCTATTGCCGGAGAAATGGGTCTTTCTAAAGATCAGATCGAGGGTATTCGTGTTGCCGGCATCATTCACGATATAGGAAAGATATCTGTTCCAGCGGAACTTCTGAGCAAGTCGAGAAAATTGACAAATATTGAATTAAATATAATAAAAGCTCATGCTCAGTCCGGCTATGACATTCTTAATGACATCGAATTCCCCTGGCCCATTGCTAGAATGGTCATCGAGCACCATGAGCGAATAGATGGGTCAGGCTATCCACAAAAACTTAGAGGAGAAGAAATTTCACTGGAGGCTCGCATCCTGGCTGTTGCCGATGTTGTTGATGCAATCGCTTCTCACCGCCCATATCGGCCAACATTGGGAATTAATTTTGCGCTGGATGAAATTTTCAAGAATAGAGGTATCCTCTATGACGCAAATGTTGTGGATGCCTGCCTAAAATTATTTCAAACAAAAAAATTTACCTTAAATTAAGGAAATTATTTAATTTAACGGCACAGTCCCTTATTTTTACCCCATTCCAGCGCATGGCATTTCCCCAATGCACACGCTTTTTGCGCATCATGACAGCCCCTTGTTATTTTATCCTGTAGTAAATAAGTAAATCCTCTGTTGTTGTAGGCAGATGCATAATCCGGTTTAAGACTAATTGCTTTGTTGAAGTTTTCAAGAGCTAACTCATACTGGCCAAGCTTACCATAAGCAAACCCCCTGTAGTTATAGGCTACGAAATAATCAGGACTTAGATGTATAGTATTGTTATAATCTGTAATAGCCAATCTGTATTGGCCAAGATTTTTGTAAGTATTACCTCTATTAAAATAAGCTGAAGCAAAATTTGGTTGCAATCGAATAGCCTCATCATAGTCCTCAACCGCCGTCTGGTATTGGCCCTTTTCAGCGTAAGCATTGCCTCTGTTATAATATAAAAAACTATCCTGTTTTATGTTCAGTGCTTCCTTATTATGAAATGTCTCTTCAATATTTTTTTCAGTAAACATAACAAATCCCAAGTTATTTCGAGTCTCAACGCTATTTTTTGTTACCTTTAAAGCATGATTCCAAAGTTCAACCCCGTTTTTCCAATAGCCACATTGTTTCCATGTTATAAAGATTAGGATCGTAAGAACGAAAATCGCCATCGGGAATAAAATTATTTTTCTGATTTTTTCACTTTCAATCAAAGACGGAATGCCCCAGGCTAATATAATAGCAATTCCTATAGAGGATAGATATGTATAACGATCAGCCATTGATTGTGTCCCAATTTGTACCAAACCAATAACTGGGAATAATGTTCCTAAATACCAAAACCAGCCTGTAAATAGAAAAGGCTTTTTCTTTAAAAAGTAAATAATAGTTGCAGTAATTCCAATTAAAATTAAACAGGAAAATAATATGTGCCATAAAAAAAGAGGATATATATAGGGGTAAAATACTATGAGATCGACAGGCCAGAACATTTTCTTTAAATAATAAACATAAGAAGTGATTGCGTTATCAATACGTGCAGAGAAATGTAAATAATTAATGGATATAATTGCACCGGTTTTATATTGAGCCCAGAATGTTATAATACCGGAAATAATCGTCAGGATAATGAAGGGTATCTTTTCCCAGATTAGCCTGTTGAAAAAGATGTTTTTATTTGCGCTCACTTCTTTCTCCCAGCGCTTCAATGGCC
>JAFGLS010000050.1 GCA_016927935.1 Syntrophaceae bacterium | reverse complement strand
CGGGGTATGATACCCTCCGCTGTGCGGGATTGTTCGACTTAAAAATTTCAATGCGCTGCGCTTTTGACATTTGAGTCTCACAATAAATAGCAAAATATAAGTTGTACCAATGAATTTGACCCATCATAGCACGACACATTCTTTTTTGAAGAAATATTTCGGGAGGGTAAATAATTTTAGCAAAAGGCAACACCTTGCAACAATTCATTTGAGGGCAATGACAAACCTAAACACTTCTTTCTAAATGCTCGTAAATAAATGGATACCGGCTTGTTATCTGCGCAAATATCCGTCCAGTTTTTTCCTTCAACATAGTAAAACCTGTTTTATAAAAAGCTAAGCGAATAAACGAAAGATTTTCGATATTTGAACCAAGACCAGGATTCTCAAGATCATTCAAGTGGGTTAAATTGCTTGAAAGAATATCTGCCTCTTCGTTTGAGGGCGGGCGGCTTTTAAGGATCTCCGGTTTAAACCCTACGCCATACGTGGATAAACACACTATTTTTTACATAGCTTTCATTTCTCATTTTCTGATTTTGCTTTATTTTTCATCTCAGCGAGAAATTCATCTGAAAAATATTCCCTTCCCGTGTTTGTTTCAGCTCTATTTACGCTTTTAACCCGGCGCTGCATCTGATTGCTTGTCATATTGAAGTCTCATTAAAATTTGAGTTCCACAATAAAAAAATCCCCAAAACAGAAGTTTTGCCGATTTAACCCCGGACATTTTTAAAATTAATGATCGGACTGACTATTCTCTATTCGCGGAATTTTTCGGAACAACCGAACGGACATGACGTCTTCTAAGATTGAGAACCGGAGAAGTCCAGTTTCGCCCTGAACCATCAAGTGCAACGAGCTCGACATTTTCAAGACACAGAAACTCCTGATCATCGCGATTTATATAATTGGATAACGGATTGGCATAGCCGTTCGGGGGCAGTACTATATCACCTTCTATCCGGTAACGATCCGTCTCCACCACAATTCTCTCTTTTTTTACTTTTACGGAAAGCATCAGACAACCTAAGTTATTGAGTAAGGGATGCCCCTTTGACCAATATGCAATATGGCAAAGGCTATTTGGGATAATTTTCAAGCACTACATCTTTGTGAATATTATAGGAAGCACGGTTTTACAAGTCAATAAAATCTTGAAGAGTCTAAAGCCTTTATATCAGGGTGCATTAAATAATCTTTATGAAAAATTATCAACGGCAACAGGCCGATTTTATATTTTACAGGAAAATGAATTGTGTTATTATTACACAGCGGGAAAGATAAGTTCATCAGACGAACAATTTTAAAAGGATGTAATTATGTTAAAAAATCTGAAAAATGCCATTGATGGCTCCGATGCATTGTTTTTATTTTTATTTTCTATAATGCTGACTATTATTGTATTCACCGGTTGCCAGACCGCCGCACAGAGGAAAGCGGAGTTGTTGCAAGCTGAAGATGAAGCGCTAAAACAAAGAGACAGAATTTGTTATCAAAATATTAAGCAAAAGCATGAAAAAGACAAGGATGTTTTGTCCTATATGGAACCATGGCTGGATTCCGATGCAGCGAATGGTTATCAGGGCTTTTTTGATGGCAGCAATAAGATACCCACAGACTACGAGGTCAAAATCATCATTGGTATTTATAATGACATCGCCCATTGTCGCGCTGAAATGATCGAAGGCCTGAAGAGAATCAACCCCGACATGGTTCCTATTTATGTTCAAAGTTATCGTGCATCGGATCTCAATATGACCGAACTTATTGAACGTAAAATAAGCTGGAAGGAAGCCCAGGAGAGAAAAATAGCATTAGACAATGAGACTGATCAAAGAATTCGGGCAGAGCTATCACGTTTAGAACAAGATTTAGAGACATTTCGTTATGATGATCCGGCAAATCGGCGTGCAGATGCAAAATCGGATTCAGCGTCTGCATTAATACAAAACAAACAACAAGAAGCCCTGTCTGAACAACTTCGCAATCAGCGCTTGATGCAAAACCAGCCGGTTTGCGTCAAAACTGGCAACATGCACTATTGCCGGTAATGTTTTCAGTTGCAGAAACCATCGATCGGTATCACGGCCTAAGCCATAAAGCACAGATCGTGGCATTTAGAAAAAGGCATGGCCTGTTTAAGGATAGAGGCACTATTGACAAATTAATATTAAGGGTATATCTAAACTGTGCAATTCATAAAATATAAACACAGGAGATGATGATATGAAAAATATTTTGTCCGCTGTTATGGTCGTATTATTCATATTTGGCTTTTTATCAACTTCCCACGCAGAAGATCCTGACACGCTTTGGAAAGCACGTGCCGCACAGGCATCTGAAAAACTGAAGGAAATAAAGAAAAAAATGGCAAAGGATGATTCTAAAGTGTTAAGATTAGAAGGCATGGTGGAATCAGCATACGCAATGATTATTGCCGCGCCAGATGTTACCATGAAAAAAACACCCACACTTGCCACATATCATTTTCTTTTAAGTTATGGCGATGATGGCATGTTGGACGTTGTGTATCTTTACGATTTAAAAACAAAGAAATACATAGGCATGAGAATTGACCGTCTTCCTAAAAACAGAGGCGTTGTGTTCTTTGAAGGGAAACTTGATAATTTTATAACGATATCAAACTATACTGATATGAAGGAACCTAAGGTGATGTTCAGCAAGAGCGATCCTTTTAAGATATATGTTTTAGATAAATAATTTTTGGTATGAACCGGGAAAGACTATATTAAGCAGTGGAATGCTAGTATAGTCTTTTCTTTTTTGTCTTACGGCACCATCAATTCCCGAAGATGCTGATAGAAAAAAAGAAAATCAAATCCTGCAACAACGCCGAGATAAAAATATTGAACGGGGGACATGATGTCTGATCAAATACATTACATTGATTCCTGCATTGCTTATTATGAAGCAAGGATTAAAAGCGATAAGGCATTAATAAGAAATTACAAAATATCTATAAAAGAAAGAAGCGCCTGTGATTGGTTTATCACACACTTTCAAGACTGTATAAGTCATTATAAGGATTTGATAAAAAAATATGAGGCTTCATTAAAATACAATGAGGCAAAGCTTGCAAAATTCAAAATTGAGAGATCTGCCGCAGACGGGAAAAAATTCACGGTTATACAAGGCGGTCTTTGCGAAAATATGAAGGGGTAGGCATGGCTATTTCCCAAAAACAAAACGGCATGTCAGCTATTGGCTGGATGTTATTCATAGGATTGATTGTTGCTGTTTCGGTACCGGGAATGAAAATAATACCGATCTATCTCAACGATATGAAGATTCACAACGCGCTGAACAAACTGGAATCCGATTTAGCGTCCCAAGTATCTTCCGCAACTCCGGGAAAAATCAAAAGTGATTTATTAACCCGTTTTGCCCTTCAACAAATGCCGGAAATTACCCCGGATGAAATCATGATTACGCAAGCAGATAACAAATACACGGTAAGAATAACCCATCAATACAGAGAACGGATCATACAAGACAAGTATTTCACCTTCAACGTCGACAAATCAGTCGATATACCGTCGATTGTAATGAAAGATCGATAAACCGCTTCATATGCGGGCCAACAATAAAATACTTTATATAATATTAGGATGATTGCATCATTG
>JAFGLS010000049.1 GCA_016927935.1 Syntrophaceae bacterium | reverse complement strand
ACCAACCTGATATTAAACACGATATCAGGGATCTAATTCCAATAAAACTTGCTGATATCGTTTTGCTTATCAAATCTATCGAATATAATCTGTAAACCAGACTAACAAATTGATCTTGTTTGTTATTTGGTCTGTAATTTTTTGAATTCAATGTTTTTTTGTCTTTGACCGGTACCCGTAAGCTAACTACTGGGCAAATTTTGAGTTTATCATGATGTAACAGGTTCTTATTCTTTAGCCACCTTTCTCGTCCACTGGCAGGGATGGGCTGGAAAATATTTGATTTAACTTTATATAATAGCACATTAAATCAAAAACTGATTTGGTGCACTTTGGTCTGAAGACGTACAGTAAGCGTAACCGGAAGCCTGCACCGCCACAGATCTGTCCCGATTCATCGGGAAGCCCATTAATTATAGCACCGTCCGTGTTAGGTTTGGTAACGTTATTGAATTAATTGTCTTGGGCTTTTGTATATAATCCGATAAAAATTCTATTTCTGGTAAATTTCTTTATTAATTTCCAATCACTACTTTCTGAAAACAAGGTACTAAGCACTTCTGGATGCACATTGAAGGCATTTGAATAAAGAACATATTTGTTCTGGAATGGAACCCCTCCATAAATATCACTTTTGTCAGTCCCAATGTGAGAAAGATATCTTGAATTATTATTTGGAAAAAATGTCCCAATCTGATCTTTTTGAATATTATTTTCTTCAATGTAGGAATACATTTCTTCGGATACTCTAAAATAATTCCAATGAATTGTTGTTGCGTCCCAGCCTTGACTTACTCCCATTGGGTATAACCAGAAGTGTCCACTAATCAATAATATGAAAATACAAGTGAGCCATAATTGGGAAAGTCTTGTATAATTGATAATCCAGTAAATGGCTAATATAATTGCAGGTACTATGATTGGAAGAAAATATCTATGTCCAAATGGAATTTGTGAAGTAACAAGAATAGGAAAAAACAAAATGAACTGACTGATGATTATCAAAAAAAGAATTCTCACCGTATCATCCTGAAATTTGCGAATGGAAATTGATTTGAACAAGAAAAATAAAAGAACTATGAAAATCCCAATACGTCCAAAATCGATCAATCTCCATATCAGAATTATCGTATTCCAAATCATGCGGTAGAAAGATGCATACTGCCCTGAAGTATCCCATGCATCTGAAACTGTATTATGGACTACCCATCCTTTATTAATTTTGAATAGTAACAGAAAAAGAAAAAGTGAAAAAACACCTGGAATATATTTCACGTAATCTCTGATTCTGATTTTTTTATTTAAGCTGAAGTAATCATAAAGGACATTAAATATTAAAATACCTCCCGCCATAACTGAGGCTCTTAAACTTATCATGATTAAAATAAGATAGCTTACAGCAAATACTTTATTCTTGTTAACAATAAGCAAATTAAGACAGAGAAAAAAGAAGAAAAGTTGGATAATATCAAATGTTATTAATGATAGCTGTGATAAGAATGTGGTATCGACAATAACGAATCCCATTATCAATGAAACCGGCAATTTATCAGTGATATTTATGTTTTTTAGAAAGTATCGGATCTGCACCAAGACTCCGAATACAAATGGAAGCATTCCAAAATGACTAACGGCTAAGGATCTTCCGAATATTTTCCAAAGCAGTGCAAAATACATTCCGACAAATGTAGGATGGCCGGTTGAAATTTCATCTGGTAGATAGAAAAACTTAAAATTAGTCTCATAATACCAGTTTGCAGGCACAGATGTTTGAACAATGTTATCCCAGTAAAAAGGATTTTTTAAGGTAAATAATATTAAGCAACAGGAAAAGAACAATAATGTTATGTCCAGTATAGTCTCGAATCTTATTTTATTTATCATATTCAATTAATCTTGACAATTTTAGGCAGGGCGTTTCGCGTTACAAATTTGATCAAGTTATGAATTTATCCCCGGTTACAAATTTGGTGGCGTGTACTTGCGCAACGAAACCGATACAATTTGTAACGAAGGCAGTAATTTATCATGGAGCAGGATTCTAATTGCGGTCAGATGGGCGTATCCGTGTGCTATATGTTAAACGAATCTATCTGGCCAGTTAAACAATCTATTTTAAATCTGCAAGATTGTTCGTTCCTTTCAATACATCCTCTTTCCTATTTCACTGCTTCTTTATTGAACACGGTTAAAAAATAATTCTTTGTCTGAAATCAGCAGGTAAACACAAACAATCAGCAGAAGTCCGGTCTGTATCACTTTGCTCATAGGGTGAGTATTGAATATTTCGTTGAAATATCCGGCGGTTATATGAAATACGATTGGTAACATGATATTACGGTTTGTTTTGTAATACAGCCAGTTCATAATCAAAACAAATGGTATCATGCTCATTACAAAATTAATGGTGTATATGGCTCCCGATTCTACCAGGTTACTATGATAATAATCTTTAATAAACGATAACGGAAGGTGCCAGAAAGCCCAAAAAATGGCAAAGATCATTGAGGCAGTAAACAAATTAAATCGAGAAACAAGTGTGTCTGTACCGTATGAATGCCATGCCATTTCCTCCAAAGCCGGGGCTGCAAGAAGCAGGAACCACACGGGGAATACTGCTGAGTGAAATGTGAATGAACCCCGCAATTGAAACTGTCCGGAACTGTAACCAAATAGCAACGAAACAGCCTGTGCTGCTAAAATACTTAACAGCATCAGGAAAAATGCAATTAAATAATATTCACGCCTGATTTTACTAAAATTAAAAAAGCGGGAAAGAAAATCATTTCTCAGTTCCTTGTCGGGAAGAATGAAGCACAGAGCAACAACAAACGGCGCCAGTAAGCCAATAAATCCAGATAAGCCAGTGGCCAGTTCCAGCGATTTTGTATACGGTGTTTTGTGGCTTAACCAAGCGCTTAAAAACCAAAACGTCCAGGGGATGACAATCGATAGTAAATAAAACAGAAAAGGTTTGTTGTACTTTTTAATAATTTGCGGATGTTGTTCAATTGTTTTCATGACTCTTAATTTTTAAAATTCATGTACAAAGAAAAATATGAAAACAATGTCCGTCGCCCAAACTTACAGGATTGAACTACCTGCTGGTACAGACTTATACATCTGAACGCTTAAAGTGTTAAATGTGAGTGGCTTTTATCTTTTTATAATTTGTGGTTCCGGGAATATAAAATTGTGTACACGTATTATTGTACTTGCTTAGCTAAAAATTCGGACGGGGTTTGTCCTGTATGTTTTTTAAAAATCTGGTTGAAAGAGGATTTAGAATTAAAGCCTGAATCGAAGGCGAGAGCCAGTAAACTGAAATTTTTATTTTTTTTCGCTTGATTAATAAAATCCTCTACACGATACTTATTCACAAAATCGTAAAAATTGACACCCGCTTCCTGGTTAATAATTTGCGACAGGCTATTTGTCGAAACATTCAGTTCTTTAGCCAGTTCGGCAAGGGTAAGTTTAGGCTCAAGGTAGGGTTTTTCTTCTACCATCACTTTTAGAAGTTTCGAATAGAACTGCCTAGCTGCTTCATTTTTCATTCCTGAGTTTTTGTACTTTGGAACGTTTGGATTATCCCGTGTTTTCGATTTGCTGTTTTGCGGCGGATTGATAAAAAGGTTTTCCTGTTTGATGCCAAAATATCCGACAAAAAAAATGAAAGTTATAATCAGCATGTAAAAAATGTATTCAACATTAAATGAA
Organism: Syntrophaceae bacterium; assembly: GCA_016927935.1. Lineage (GTDB taxonomy): Bacteria > Desulfobacterota > Syntrophia > Syntrophales > Smithellaceae > Smithella. The sequence goes on along the minus strand of JAFGLS010000049.1, from coordinate 1,896 downwards.
AAGTGGATACCCAATGAATCGCGGAGAAAGATTACGATGGCTGCCGTGATAAAAACCGAACCAATGCTTAAGATACAATAACGCAGCCATTTTAAATTGATGCCTTCGGTAAATGAAAAATTTTCTTTCAGTTTTTGTTTTTGCCTGATGGTAAGTCTGTATGCTGCAACCGAATATACCAATCCCGAAGTCAGAATAGCAATTAATAACACGATCGAGAAGAGCTTAAAATCTTCGATTTGACCACTGTCTACCAGTTTTTTTTGTTCAACTGTATAAAAGAAAAAAAAGTTGAACATATACGCGTAAGCTGATACCCCCGGAGCGAAATGTAGATAATCAATTCGCCTTAACGAGCGGTCAGACCGGAGTGAATATAAACAGTATAAATACAAAAGAGGGCCAAGAAATAAAAAGATTGGAGCTGTAATGCCTATTAAATGAGGATATTTTTCCCAATATCCTGCTTGTTTCAAATAGTAACCGAGCAATTGTAATCCAATGCTGGCAATAAACAACGATAGAATCGTATCGGTTAATGCCTTTTGCTTTTTAGTCAGCAGCAGCATGACGATAAAAAACGATAAAAATATGGCACTTATAAAAATTACGGACATTTTCTATTCCTTAAAGAAATCAGTTTTAAATGTAATACCTTTTTTCCGGCATGCGGCACAACGGCCAGGTGGTATAGTAACGTAAACGTTACCTGGATCAGCAACCGGCCAGCAAGTTTGTCCCTAAAGGCCTAGGAAACAGTTCGGTATAAGCCAGGTATGGCGCGGTTTTTGCTTTATCCCGGTTGTTAATGATTTCATTACGTATCGCGGTACACAGGTAATTGCTTGTTGAAAGGTTGTCCGTCAGGAGATATAAAGTTGAGCAACAGATGTGTCGCATCGCCGCTAAGACCCGAACATAGTACAATCTCATTTCCTGGATCAAATGGATTCTTAACAATCTGGGCAACTCCTTGGGTTGGTTGATCATAAGTTACTCCTTGCCAAAATCCCAGAAGAACATACGATTCCCATACTCAGGATCTTCGAATTCTGCATGGGGTGGTGGATTTACTGAGATGATCTTCAAAGCTTTCTGAGAATCCCATTCCCGTGGAACAGGGATCCACAATTTAAGATCTTTTGATCGGTCAATGCTATCCGTTTCCGGGCAAAGCTCGAATGTGTAATCAACGTTGTAAACATGAGGATTTCGATAAATGACATAAGATGTCTCTGTTCCAGTTATATAAGAATTAACTGAAACCGAACTTTTTTGTGAAAGTAAAATTGGGAAATCTGATAAAAAAAGAAACACAAAAAAAAGAAAAACAAATAGCTATCCACATTATCCTCAAGGAGCTTTTGTCCCAAACTTTTGAATTGGGAGATTTTGCTCTTAAGTAACGAGATAGTAATATCTCGGAAATTAGCCAGGAGGCCCAAATAAGTATGAATATGAACATTTTATATAGTTTGTGATTGCATTGTTGCTAACGGCCCGTCGGTACGTTTTAGTAGGCGTAACCCGACACATTCCGGCCGAACCACAAATACTAATTTTTTGGCAGTAGGCTTCTTACGCCAGAAAAGGAGGGTTTGACGCGTGTTTTTGCCTTCAAGGTACAAATTTTATTGAGTGCTGGTGCGATCGCAGTACAAGTTTGATAGAAGCCACGAATTTATCCCCGGTTACAAATTTTGTGGTGGGCACTGGCGCAGTGTAGCGGTAAAAACTATCTCGGAGCTGGAAATTTATCACTGTGCAGGATTTAAATTGAGTACAGATGCACGTAACCGGATGCAACGGACTTAACGAATTTATCTTAGGAATAGGAGCAAAAGCAAAAAGTGTGACAACTTGTCCCGATTCATCGGGAAACAACTTACCCATATT
>JAFGLS010000048.1 GCA_016927935.1 Syntrophaceae bacterium | reverse complement strand
TCGGAATAAAACTGGAAATTATTCTTGCCTTCTTCTTTGGCAAAATACATGGCCATGTCGGCATTTTTCATCAAGGTTTGTTCATCCAGTCCATCGTTGGGGTAAATGCTGATGCCGATGCTGGCTGTCACTCGGCATTCCTCACCCAAAACAGCAACCGGTTTCATGGCGACATTAAGTATCTTCTGAGCTACGGTCGCTGGTTGACTACTCTCTTTTATTTCCTCAATCAGGATTATAAATTCATCTCCGCCCAGACGGCCGACAACATCATAATTTTCTTTCAGGCGGCCGACAATATCAACCGCCCGCAACGATTGCCTAAACCGGTCGGCCATTTCCCGTAATAGCTGGTCGCCGGCATCGTGCCCCAATGTGTCATTGATAATTTTGAAGCGGTCCAGATCGATGAATAAAATGGCAAATTGCCGCTGATTACGCTTGGCGGATTTGATTGCCTGATTGAGCAACTCGGTGAACATCGAGCGGTTGGGCAGTCCCGTCAGAGTATCATGTGTAGCCAGATATCGAATCTGCTCTTCGGCACGCCTGCGCTCTGTTATGTCGCGGATAATTCCTCTAAACCCTGTTAAATTACCCGCTGAATCCTTCATTAATGAAGCAAATATCTCGACTTGCCTTTTCGTTCCATCTTTTCTTATAGCCTCATATTCAAACAGACGGCTGCCTTTTCCCGTTTTGTATACTTCATTAAACACTTGAAAAAGTTTCTTGGCATTTTCCTTATCGGCGTAACGCCGGTAATTCATGCCCATCAATTCCTCTTTGGAATAGCCGTACAATTCGCATGTAGCATTATTGAAAAAGGTAAGGTTGCCGGCAAGATCAACTTCGAAATAACCATCCTCTATTTTTTCAATGATGGTGCGGTACTTTTCTTCGCTTTGGTGAAGTTTTTTCTCCATCCGTTTGCGCTCGTCAATATCCCGGCTTGCGCCCAGAATGCCCACCGTTCGATTGTGTTTGTCCTTGACAAGGGAAAAGTTTGTTTCTGTCCACACGGTGGTCCCGTCTTTGTGCTTAACTTCCAACTGAAGTATTCGGGATATGGTGTCTTTGCTTCCCGACTTCTCCAGTTCCATAATTTCGGTTACTGTTTTCACGGCTGCATTCGCGGAGGACGGGGCAAAAGCATCGGAGAACGCTTGTTGCATCACTTCTTCCGGTTCATATCCCCTCAGGATTTTCACGGAAGGGCTGACATAGTTATATTTCAGATTCATGTCCACAACAAAAATGACATCATGGATGTTATCGGTCAGCCGCTTGATTGTGGAAAGCGACTTGGAAACAGTAGACCTGAGATTGGTAATGTATCCTCCAAGCACGGCAAACCACGGTAGAATAAAGGCGAGGACCACAATATTTAATATGTCCACGCTTTTATTGATGTATTCGGGATGTATTTTATAAAGGATAAAGATAACTACTGAATAATTAATCAGGGCAAAAACCGACAGAAAAAGAAATTGTCGTACTTTCAATCTAAAAAACCCGAAAACCAGCACTACCATATAGACAAGAAGAATCGCGCTTCTGGCTTCGTAGGCGTAATAAATAATCACCATAATCCAGAATGTGGCTATCACCATTTGGAGAAGGGTCAAGCTGGGGTCTTTGAACTTTTTATTAAAGCCTGTTCTGAATATTGCATATAGCAAGATGTTGGAGACATAGGTTCCTGAAACGCCGGCAATCAGCGTTTTTAATGGCACCTTAGTCAATCCCAGTGAGTAAGCGATAAAGCAAATAGCACCCCATATTATATATGCTCCGAAGGCTATTAGAAACCGTTTGATTCTCAAAGTCTGGTCTTTATCATTTTTAGGAAAGATACTAAACATAGACAGTCTCATTTATTTATAAAAAGCTCATTAAATCTTTATGTTCGGCATGATTTATAAGGAAAAAAAGTTAATGTTCATTTAACTTATCTTAAATTTTATTTCTTCCATTCTTTCATGTAGAAAGAAAGCACAAAAATTAAAGCGTTTAGAATAAATTATTACAGAAAATCAGTCTTATTATTTCTTCCACCTGCAAAATTTTATTATGTTTTTACTTCTCACAAAAACTGGTTTTATCTAAGGGGTTGTTCCTGCAAATCCCATCCCTTATCTCGCATACAGGAGTTATATATACTTATTACTCGCTTCATATTCGTTCCTGTAGAAAAAATTTGTGCCTTAGCCTTACATTGTCTGCTATCAACGTAAAAATCTTGTTGTGTCGTTCCGGGTTTATTCCATACCTTTATGGTTGTAGTGCAGCCGGTCAAAATAAACAAAAGCAGGAGGATTAATATATGTTTCATTTTTCATCTCTTGTTGTAGGCTACCATAAGATAAGGAATATTAAAATCAAGATTTACAGGGAGAAAATCAAAGTACAATGACTGTCAATTCAAGATAACTCAGGATTAATTTTCACTTTTTTCTCTTATAACTTGCCAAAAGAAAGATTATTGCTCCGACGATGAAAGTCAGTATGAGTCGAGTTATCAATAGGGTCACATCAATAGGACAGAAATGTGTTCCGAAAATAAAAGGAGAACCGCAATTGATTTTCCGAACGCTAATATAATCCTGGAAAGGCGGGAAAATAACAATAGAAACCATTACCCAAAATATTACGCACAATACAAGTTTTTGTTTATTAGTTAAATTCATATCATTTCCTTTTTAGGTGATTATAATTACCGGCTGTAATTTATCATAAAATGAAAAAATAGAAAATCGAGTAATAAAGGAAAAGTTAATATCTGTTTTTTAATTGCCGTACATTGAAAATAAAAAGCCCGCGCCAAAAGGCAACGGGCTCAGTAATTTGACCTTCTGTCATATTATCATGGGCGATGATCGATGCTACCTCTTTCCCGCGTAACCGTCTTTGACTTGTGTACTTTACGTTTGATGTGGCGGACAGGACGTTTATGTTTCATTCCCTTAATTCCCCAGCTTTGTTTCTCCCAGTGTCTTTCTCTCTTCCATTTATTCCAATTGTGTCGAAGTTTATGATGCGGTATACGTTTGTGCTCCCAATAATATCCTTTCCAGTGATGATTTCTGTAATCATTTCTCCAGCTCGATGGAATATGTGAATGGAAACCCGGTGTAAGCCTATAATAAACCCATCCTCTGTCATAATAACGTGAGCGATACCAACGACCCTGCCATGGACGCCACCACCAGCCGGCATAAAAGAATATATCATCTGCCACATCGGGTACAACGTAAACATCTGTTTCCGGAATTATCACCAATTCGGGTGGTGCCGGAAAGATAATCGGTGGCGGCAGGGGAATATTAACACGTACACTTACCCCGGCTATTACCGATATCGGAGCAAAAATAATCACCGTTAAAAATAATGTTTTTAAAAATAATTTTTTCATACGAGACCCTCCTTTTATCGAGTTTGCTAATTGATTGACAAGACAATATTCCCTTTTATTGGATTAACTCTGCTTCCTGTGAAATTGTTTTTTAAGCTTACTACTTGTGATTCTATTCTAAATCAAATAGTTATTTTTTAATATCCAAATCTTTGCGAAATTTCAAGTATTCTTCGGCAGACCAGCGCGGCTGTTCAATCATCGGCAAGTGACCCATTCCCTTCATTATGAGAACCTGTGAGTGGGGCATCAATTTGTGCAGAACGTCGGCAGTCGCGGGGTTTATGGCTCGGTCTTTATCGCCAAAAACAATAAATGCCGGTGTTTTAAGACCGGTGACATATTTTTCGGCTGAATCAGTGATTAAATCCTTGAATATACGTTCCTCAAGATCATAATTTTTAATTCGTTCCTGCGCCATGACATTCAATATGGGACGGGGAATGAAAGGCGGATCAGCCATGACAAATGCGAATATTTCAGCAAATTCATCTTCGTTTTTCGCTATAAGAGGATTCTTGCCGGTTTTAGCTATAATCTCGCGCAGTTCGCTCGGAGGAGCGCTCCAGATTCCTCCCGGATTAAGCAACCAGAGACTTTTAACTTCATCCGGGTAAAGGGAAGCATACATCAGGGCAATATGACCGCCCATAGAACTTCCACCCAGGTGTATTTTTTTTATGTCCAGGGCCTGCGCTAATGTTCTGATTCTGATTGCCTGGTTGAGTGCTCTATAATCGGTGTTTTGAGGATGACTGGATTCACCAAATCCGATATGGTCCGGTATAATCACCCTGTAGTGTGGAGTCAGAAATCTGGCCACTCTTGTAAAATTATCTTTATTGGCTCCGAAACCATGCAGCAGTATAAGCGGCTCTCCCTTTCCGCCTTCCAGATAAACGTAATGAAGATTATCCGAAAGATTTATTTCCTTGCGCTCAAGCCCCGAGAACTTGCGTTCCGTGTCGATGGCTAGTGAAGTTGCCTTTTCCGGAGCCAGATAAACAAATCCAACACCCGCTGCGGTACAGATAATTATAAAAATCAGAACAATCTTAACTATACGCATTTTGGCCTCCCGTTTTATAAAAGTTATTTTTACATTTTATAAATGGTATATTCCTTATATCAATTATTAATAAATAGTTAAAATAAATAATTTTCAGCTATCGCTGGATAATTGTTTGTCATTAGCTCAGTGTTTCAGGCTTCCTGCATAGAGTTCGTATTCGAGAAGACGGCATTCTATTTCGCCGTTGTATAGGATAATTCGTTGTTTGGTTCTTAATCCTACCTTTTTAATTAGTTCTAAATTACCGGTAAAGATGTATCCACGGTAACCGCCGCCTGTCTTTTTGAAAAAATCGCCAATGCCCTGATATGTTGTTTTCAGCTTTTTGATTTCTTTTTCTTCAATCCGCATCATTTCCGCGTATCGGTCTGATGGCTTGCGCAGGATAATTTTACGTCCTTGCGCAATGGTTCCCTTGTCACGGCGAAAAGATTTTACTGCCGGTCTTGGATTATCAGCGTTCATGCGTTCGCCGTAAGGTGGATTCAAAATAATTATGCCGCCGCCTTCTGGGATAGGAGTTTTTTCAAAAGGACAGATATTGAATTCAATCAGATGATCGACTCCGGCGGTTTGCGCGTTTTGTCTGGCGGTCACGATCGCCTCTTTATCAATATCCGTGGCAATGATTCTGGCCGGCAATATTTTTCGGGCACTGGCTTTGGCTTTTTTGCGCAGATCCTGCCAGTAATCTTCGGGGAATTCTTTGATGAACATAAATCCGTAATTATTCCGCATCAGACCCGGCGCCCGATTTAGCGCGATGAAAGCAGCCTCGATGGCCAGAGTTCCACTGCCGCACATGGGGTTGATAAAATTGCTTTCCCCCCTCCAGCCGGTAGCCAAAATCACTGCCGCCGCCAGTGTTTCCTGCATGGGCGCTAAAAGGGGAACCTTGCGGTATCCGCGCAACGATAATCGCTCGCCAGAAGTATCCAGGTAAACAGCAGCCTGATTTTTTTTCCAGTAAACATGAACAACAGCTTTATTTTTATCCGGGCCGGAGTCAGGCCGCCTGCCGCATTTATCGCGCATCCGATCCACTATGGCATCCTTGACCTTGACATTGACAAAGCGAGAATCGGTAATCATCGGGTTATCGGCAATCGAAGTCACGCAAACATAGGCCGATTTGCCGGAAGAGTGAAGAATATTCTCCCATTCTACGGAGTTGATTTTTTTATAGAGGTTTTCCGGCGTGTTGACTATAAATGTTTCCAACTCGTAGAGGACTCGCTGGGCTGCACGCAGGTGCAGATTCAGGATCATTGTGTCCTGAAGAGTTCCTTCGGTTTGAATTGCCGTATCCACCTGAGTCAGAACCGGGAAATTCAATACCTCAATCTCTTCCTTTAAATAAGGAGAGACACCTTTTGGGCAGGTGACCAGTATTTTGCTTTTCTTTTTCCAGATGGACATGACTTTCTTCTAGCACAGCGTAATGCTTTTGATAAGGTGAAAAACAACGGAAATAGAGAAGGGAAGGGCTTTTATATCGAAAAACTAGTATAAACAATTCGGGGACACCATACTAGTTTTTGTCCTTCCCCTGAAAAATTTCCATCCTCCCTTTGTTTTCGTGCAACGAAATAAATTAATCTAATGCGATTAATGTGGTGTTTCTTGATTCTATAGTTGCGAAATTTTTCTTGTGTTTATCATAATACTAATTAATGGTAAAGGATGCGGCGCAACCTAAGAAAGAGAAAACATTAATGGAGAAGAATCAAAAAATATTCTGGGGTTGGTATATTGTCGGCGGCGCTTTTCTGGTGATGGGAATAAATTACGGGGCACGTTACTGCTTCGGAGTTTTTCTCAAACCAATGGCGGCGGAATTTGGCCTGTCGCGGTCGGTAATATCGCTGGCGGCGGCCATCAATATGCTTGTCTATTCATCCGTGGCAATTTTTGTCGGTCGAATGCTTGACCGTATTGCACCACGCTGGATAATAACGGCAGGAGCTTCTTTTGCTGCCTGCGGTTATATTCTGACTGGTTTTGTAAACACCCCTTTCGGTTTGTATATAGGCTATGGCTTAATGGTCGGACTAGGTTCCGCCGGAATGGGCGTTGTCGCCTGCAGTTCGTCTGTCAGCAAATGGTTTGTCAAAAAGAGGGGGCTGGCTGTAGGAATTTCCTCCATGGGAATAAGCCTGGGAACTATTATGCTGACTCCGCTTTCGGGATATATTGTTATGATATTCAACTGGCGAATCGGGCTTATAGCTTTGAGTTTTATTACGCTGATCATAGGGACTCTCGTTTCTCAGACACTGATGAGAAAAACAAATCCGGAGTCATATGGCCTCTTGCCGGATGGAGATAAAAAATCGTTTACCTGTCAGACGGCAAAAGTGCCAACGGTTTATAAAGTTTCTACAATGACTCTTTTCCAGGATTCCCGCTTCTGGACACTGGCCATCTGTCAGGGACTGGCGGTTATGATCTGCATGACCGTTTTTGTGCATCAGGTAGCGTATGCCACCGATAAAGGTATTGACAAAATGGCTGCCGCTTCTTCTCTTGCCGCTATCAGTTTAACTGGAATTGTGGGACAGTTTTTATTTGGCTGGCTGAGCGACAGGATAAAAGACCCCAAATATGGTTCTTTTATCGGGATATCGTTTATGCTGGCGGGGACGGCATTACTGCTTAATGTTAAGAGCATTTTTCAGCTTTACATCGCCTCTCTCGTGTATGGATTCGGCTACGGTTCGCTCGCGCCTCTTTTGCCTCTTCTTATCGCTGATCGCTTCGGCAGACAGGTAATGGGATCAGTTTATGGTCTTTTGACTTTTTTCATCGGCACCGGCGGCGCCATCGGTCCGGTTCTTGGCGGTGTTATTTACGATCGTTTTGGTTCTTATCATTATCTCTGGCTGATAAATATTGTGGTGCTGGGTTTTATCGCCATTTCTTTTCTAACCTTGAAAAAGGGAAAGAAATATGCCGCTTGATTAGGGCAGTTTCTGGAAAATACAATTAATTTTTTGTGGAGTTAAAGGGCATTTTTCAGTATTTTTCTGATTACTTCTTTTGTGTAGCCTTCATAACACCAAACCTGAGAGAGAGCAAAAGCATTTTCGGCGATTTTATCTATATCCCGTTCAGGGATTTTAACCGCTTTTAAAGTTACAGGGCTTCCGATGGATTCAAACCATAATTTAAGGCAGGCTATGCCCTTCTGCGCTATCGGCCGTGAACCGCGTCCCTTAACGTGAAAAATTTCCCGTGCGAATTGAGCAAGTCTTTCAGTTTTTGTATCCAGTGCCCAGGTCATCCATGCTGGTAAAACGATAGAAAGCCCGGCTCCGTGAGCGATATCATAAATCGCGCTCAACGAATGTTCAATCATATGCGCGGGCATCTTAACATTTCCTATGCCGGCGGTGAGCAAACCGTTAAACCCAAAAATGGCACTCCACATCATATTGGCGCGGGCGTTATAATTATCCGGTTCTTCCATTATAATATCCGTGCTTTCCATAACGGTTCTCATCAGCGATTCCACCAGCCTGTCTTGCAGGGGCGTTTTTGAAGCCGTATTATTGAAATATCCTTCCAGCATATGCGCGATTACATCCACGGCGCTGTAAGCGCTGTATTCGGGGCTGAGTGAAAAAAGAACGGTAGGATCAAGGATGGAGACCTTAGGCTGAATAAAAGGTGACACAATACAATATTTCTGACAGCTATCTTCTTTTGTAACAACGGCGCCGGAATTCATCTCGGAGGCGCTGGCTGAAACGGTTACGACCGTCAGGACGGGAAGGGCTCCAGTGACGGGTTTGCTGAAGGTGAAAAAATCCCAGACATCATGATCTGCCCTGACGCCGGCGGAAATTGATTTTGCCGCGTCAATCACACTTCCGCCGCCTACAGCCAGAATGGCATCGACATTTTCTTTACGTGCCAGGTCAATGCCTTTTTGCACATGGGAAAGAACCGGGTTGGATTTGACGCCCGGAAAATCGACAAAATCGACACCGGCTTTTTTGAGGGAGGCAATGACCTGATCATAAATGCCATTTTTTAAAATACTGCCCATTCCGTAAACCAGTAAGACCTTGTGACCAAAACGGGACACTTCTTTACCTATTTTGGGAATCTGGCCTTTGCCGAAGATAATTTTTGTCGGATTTTCAAAGACGAAGTTTTGCATGATTTCACACTCTGACAATTTTGTTATTAAGAATTATTTTTAATTCAAAAGAAGTTCAACTTGATTGTCGCTTATCACTGAATCTCAAGTTTGCCAATATTTCATTTATCAATGATAAATTTTATCTTGAAAATTGGTAAAAATTTGGTATTTTAAAGCAAATTCATTTTTTCAGCAGTTCAATTGCTACCTTCAAAAAGATAATAATTCAAGATGAAGGAATTTCAAATAGTAGAAGTCCATTACAATAAAAAAGGTAATTGTAAAATTATGGAGAGGTAAATAAAATGAGAAAATTGATTCTAATCCTTTTATTAATAACATCATTAATTTTATTAATTATAAATATTAATGAACAACTGATGCCGAAACAAAAGCCGGTGCCGATCGTTATAAAAAAGAGGCGATTGCCATCCCCTCAGTATATAACACCGGAACAGGCACCAGTGTCGGAAAACGTAGCGAAAGTGCAAAAACCGGTTTCCAAAGAGGTGAAAAAAGAGAAATTACCGGTCAAGGAAGAAATAAAGAAAGAACAACCGGCAGTCGCGGAAGAAATAAGGAAAGAACAACCACCGGTCTCTGAAGAGGTAAAAAAAGAACAAGCGCCAGTTTCGGAGAAAAGGCTGAAGGAGATTGTCAAATTACAGGAAAAATGTAAAAAACAATGCCAGAAGATATTTCACAAGCAATATAATGACGGCACTATAGAAGATAGTAAAGGTTTGTTTTTATATAAGTATAAATATCATTATAATAAAAAATTAAATAAATGTTTTATGACAATTACAGAAGACGGAGTTTTAGAAAGATATAAAAAATTATTGGATGTTGATGAAAACAACAGTTATGGAAGTATTCGAGTGAATAATGATCGTGAGAATCTGGGTTGTTACGTTTTGGAAAAGAAATGTAACTCTGAACAGGAATGGGATTCAATCGTAAAACCTTATATGGAAGAATAATTATAAAGAATGTTTGGCCTTTGTTATTAAAAAATATGCTCTGATATTTTTTAGTAAATAATTTTTGAAAATAATATTCTATCCTTTTATTTCTTATGCTCAGTCTTCTTTAGGTGTCTACTCATTATTTGTATTTTAAGATGTCCGCGTTATAGGTGCACTCCCATGGCTAGAGATTTTATATCCAGACTGAAGCCAAGCTTTGTGTGAATAAATTCTCTGGCGATGATTTTAAAAGGATGAAGAACTAGGGAATAATCTTCCAGTGTGAAATTAATTGAAGATGCTAAATCTGCAGGGTTTTTTTTGTCGGTATTCGCAGTATTTAAAATAACAAAAGAACTTTTCATGCTGATTCCCATCTTTTCCAGAATCTTTTCTCTGGTGCTGATTTGGAAAGGAAAAGGATCTTGGGGAAGATCTTCCAGCGTAAAATTGGATGAGGGAGCTGAATCCACAAGGTCTATTTTACTGCCCATCAGGTTGCTTAAAGTAACAAGGCAGCTGTCCAGAGCTTCAGTTACAGGCAGGGTGGCCTGATGAATGTTCTTTGCCGGAAAATCAGCAGTTAAATCCTTGGGTGGTGGTGTCGCGGTCAATTGTCTGCACCAGCGTAAAAACAAGTTCGGATTAAGTTTGAACGCAGGAGCATAAAAATAAAAAGGTGTTTTTTGCCAAACTTCTGTGGGAGCTTTGGGCAGGTTGGCCAATTTAATCAAATCGGCATAAGTTTCCAGTTGAATGCCACTGACTTTTACTTTTAATTGCCAGAAGGGGAGATAGGTAATGTTTTCTCCTTCTTCGCGCCACGTGAAAAAATTAACTCTGGCAAAATTTTTGTCTGATGGATCCCAGGCGCTGTGGCAGTTGTTGCAAAAAACTATCAAAGCGTCTTTTTCTCCGGGAAGGTCTGCACCGCAATTAGGACAAAGCAGAGGCAGAAAATCAACGTGCCATTTTTCATCCGGAGCAGAGATAAAAACCTGTTCCACTTCCATATCTTTTGTTTGGAGATCAAGAGATTTTTTTAAGACCGCATCATAAACGCGGCCCTTTGCGCAGTATACGGGGGTATAGATAACGCTTACAGTTTCCCCTATAAATATTTCCTGCAAGGCGCCGGCCTGTGTTTTATAATTTTTCAGAATTTGTTCTTTTGTTTTGGCTGAGGAAGCGATGAATTTCCCCACGTTGTCGGCATTTCCTACAAATTTAAGTTTCATTGCCTGTGGTCGCAAACCTATAGAATGTGGAAACAGGGGAGAATCAAAGGAAAGAAAATTGGCATCAAAATATTTGTAGGAGATTTCATTGGCTTTGATGGCATAGGATGTTCCTTTAAAACGCCAGTAAGGAACGAAGTAAATGGTTTCAGAAATTCCTTGTGCCGGGGGGATGTAAAAACGGAAGTGGTCTTTTGTTGACAGATAGACACGCGTGCGGCAGAATTTACATGAGAGAATACGGTCCGTTTCGTCGAGAATTATCGGCGCGCCGCATTGAGGACATTGTTGTTCGATCTGGAAGTTAGAGCTGTTCACCGCACTTATTACAATAGATAGATTCCGGTAAATTTTCAAAGCCGCATTTGGAGCAGATCTTGAAAGCCGGCTTATCGGTTACCGCCTTGCCGCATTTTACGCAGAAATTGGCGTTTACCGGTAAATTTTTTCCGCAATGCGCGCACTTATTTACGATCAGCATCTGATGCCCGCAGTAGGGACAAAAACGTGATTCTTTTGGGATTATCTGTTTACAATCAGGGCAGGTGTAGACTTCTGTGGCCGCCATCGCGGATGCAGCGCCTTTAAAAGCTTCGGCAAGCATGCCGGGCATCATAAAGCCCATACCCAGTCCCAGTCCTGCTCCGGCTTCGGATTGCGTCTGCGCAGCTGTTTCCAAGGCCATTGCCGCTTTCATTTTTAAAAGTTTGTTGAGGTCATCAAAAACATTCAGCCGGCTCTTGTCATCTATTGCTTTTTGCACCTCCGGAGGGGGCGTGATGGAATTTATGTAAAGATCGGTCAGGGCAAGGCCGAACTTGCTTAAATCATTCTGGAGCATCTTTTTCAAACCTTCGGAAAACTCGTTGTATTTTCCCGGAAGATTGAAAATGGTATCCACCTTTTCGCCCATATAGTCGTTAAAGCGCGAAACGATGACGCGGTTCAGATATTCTTCGATTTCTTCAGTGCTGAAAATACCCTGTGTTCCGACAAGTGAATTAATCAGTAAAAGTGGCTGGATGACGCGGATATTGAAAACACCGAAAGCGCGCAGGCGTATCAGTCCGAGTTCCTTGTCGCGGAAAGCGACCGGATCACGCGTCCCCCATTTTAAGTCGGGAAAAACCTTCATATTGATGAAGTAAACTTCCGCGCGCAGGGGGCTGGTCATGCCCCAGGGAATGGCAATTACTTTAGTCAGCAGAGGAATGTTGGCCGTTTTTAAGGTGTGGCGTCCCGGACCGAAGGCATCATAGGCTTTGCCATTGTAAAAAAAGACAGCACTCTGGTTTTCTCTGACAGTCATCTGGGCGCCGAATTTGATTTCACCGGAACCCTTCTGGGGGATTCTATGCACTAATTCCTTCCCCGATTCATCAAACCATTCGATAACTTCCAAAAATATTATATTGTTTGTTCCCATGACAGCCTGCTCCTTGAGATGTGATAGGTATTGAAATTAAAGATTTTTCCTCTACCCCGTTAGAAAGCCCCGTTGCTTGCGGCGGGGATAATGGTTCTTCCTTTTTCAGCGAACACGGGGTTTAATTCCCCGTGTAATCCTGCCCGTTGGAAAGTTGAAGACTTTCTGACGGGGTTTACGGCAAAATAATAAGGGACAGCCGGTCAATAGTCAAGCACAAATAGAATAGTGATAAAAGTAAAAAAAGCATAACTTGGCATGGGGTTATAACTTTTTAAAGTTCCATACCTTATTATCCTATTGTTGAGATAAAAAAAATATTTTACTTGAAGTAATATTTCCCTTGATAAATTTGTAACAGCATATCCATAATCAATCGCACCTGCGTTGTATCGCAACTGGTTATGCATGTTACACATTGATGAGACTTGCGGTGGCTTTTTTGTATTTAATAGTTGTTTTTATGTCAAGAAATAATTGTTTGATTACCTTTGACATGGTCTATTTTTATGACTTGCTTTTGCTATAGTGCTTTGATAATCTACCGCCAGATTAAAGAAAGGTGTTTTCTATGTTTCCAAAAGAAACTCTGCATAAAGAAATAGATGCGTTGCCGGAAGAATTTACGGAAGAGGTCT
>JAFGLS010000047.1 GCA_016927935.1 Syntrophaceae bacterium | reverse complement strand
ATTTATTGTGAGACTCAAATTTCAAAAACGAATAACCTAAATACCCTGAAGGGCACCATGGGGTCACTATAGGTGTATTGAAATTTGCAAGTCGAACAATCAACCTTTAGCCAGAGCTTCCGTGCCGCCGACAATATCCATCAACTCCGCAGTAATTGCGGCCTGTCTGGCTTTATTCATTTTCAGCGTTAATGTTCTGATTAACTCTTCACAGTTGCTGGTTGCGTTATCCATTGCCGCCATTCGCGCTCCGTTTTCTCCTGCCGATGTTTCCAGCAAAGCCCGATAAACCAGAACATGTACATACATCGGAAGAAGCTTTTGCAACAGGGCTTCTTCAGAAGGTTCATAAAGGTAGTCGAGAAATCTGTCAGGATCAACATCAACATCCTGTCCAATAGAAGGCAGTGGGAACAACCTCACAACTGTTGGTTTCTGAACAGAAACATTCACAAACTGATTATAAATCAAATAAAGTTCATCATATTCTTCTTTGATGAAAGGAGTAATGACTTCATCAGCAATGGCTATGGCCAGCGTCATGTCAAATTTGCTTAAAACATCGGTTTTTTGTGCAATGATATTGGCTTTCTTACGAAAAAAATCTCTCCCCTTGCGGCCGACTGTTATTAATTCAATATCTTTATTGTCTTTTATTTTATCTTTAATAAATCTTTCCGTCGCCTTGATCAGATTGGTATTAAAACCACCGCAGAGACCTCGGTCGGAAGTCATACAAATAATACGAAGTCTTTTGGGTTCCCGCACGGCAAGAAGCGGATGCGACATGCTCTCCACGCGCAAGGCAAGACTATTGAGCACATCCATGAATTTACCGGCATAGGGTCGGAAATTCTCCATTTTTAATTGCGCTGCTTTAAATTTCGACGCGGCAACCATATTCATGGCACGGGTAATCTGCTTCGTCTTTTGAACAGCTCCGACTTTTCTCTTTATATCTTTTAGTGAGGGCACCTGAATTTCTCCTCAACTTTACTATGAAAACCGACAAAATTTTACATCTATTCTGAAACGAAAACTGAATCGAAAGCAGTCAGAACTTCCTTCATCTTTTTTTCCAACTCCGGAGATATAACCTTTTTATCTTCTATCTCCTTCATAATATCCGCATGCTTGCTTTCCATGAAACTCAAGAGCTGTCCTTCATATGAACGGACTTTTTCAACCTCATATTTATCAGTGAAGCCTCTCGTTCCCGCGAAAAGCACAACAACTTCCTGGCTTAAAGACATGGGTTTAAACTGAGTCTGCTTGAGCAATTCCACCAAACGAACGCCCCTGTCCAGCTGTGCCTGAGTTGCTTTATCCAAATCCGATCCGAACTGGGCAAAAGCCGCCAATTCACGATACTGAGCTAAATCAAGTTTCAGTGTTCCGGCAACCTGTTTCATCGCTTTCACCTGAGCCGCGCCGCCAACACGGGAAACTGAAAGGCCGACGTTGATCGCCGGACGAATACCGGAGAAAAACAAGCTCGGCTCCAGATAAACCTGACCGTCGGTAATGGAAATAACGTTTGTCGGAATGTATGCGGAGACGTCGCCAGCCTGAGTTTCAATTATAGGCAGAGCAGTAAGCGATCCTCCTCCCAGTTCTTTGCTCACACGAGCCGCACGCTCGAGCAGTCGGGAGTGATTATAGAAAATATCGCCAGGATAAGCTTCACGTCCGGGAGGACGGCGCAGAAGCAGTGAAATCTGGCGATAAGCAACAGCCTGCTTGGACAAATCATCATAAATAATCAGGGCGTCCTGACCATTGTCTCTGAAATATTCACCGATGCTGCAACCGGCATAAGCGGCAACATATTGCAAAGTCGCGGGATCGGAAGCGCAACCAGCAACAATACAGGTATAAGAAAGAGCATCGTGTTGTTTTAATTTTTCCACAACCTGAGCTACAGTGGATTTTTTCTGACCGATGGCAACATAAATACACTTTACGCCGGTGTCCTTCTGACGGATGATAGCGTCAACTCCGATTGCCGTTTTACCGATCTGCCGGTCTCCAATAATCAGTTCGCGCTGACCCCGTCCGATAGGTGTCATGGCGTCGATGGCTTTCAGACCGGTATACATTGGTGTGTTGACTGGCTGACGCTGAATAACGCCGGGGGCGACCATTTCAATCCGGCGGAATTCTTTAGTCTCAATCGGGCCCTTGCCGTCCAGTGGTGCACCGGTGGCGTCAATGACGCGGCCCAGCAGCGCTTCACCCACCGGAACCTGCGCGATTTTTCCGGTTCTTTTAACAATGTCTCCTTCTTTAATGTGGGTAACCTCGCCCAGAACGGCAACGCCGACATTGTCTGCTTCCAGATTGAGAACCATGCCTAAAATGCCGCCGGGAAATTCCAGAAGTTCCATGGCCATTGCCTTTTGCACGCCGTATATTCTGGCGATACCATCGCCAACGGACAAAACAGTGCCTGTTTCGCTTATATCCAGTTTTTTCTCGTAGCTTTTTATTTGTTCAGAAATAATCTGACTAATTTCTTCCGCTTTAATTGTTTCCATGCCTTATTTTGCACCCCCTAAGAGATTCCTCATATTGTTCAATTGATTTTTGATGCTGCCATCATAAAGTGTATCGCCAATCCCGATAACTATACCACCCAACAGACCGGGATCATTTTCTATAAATACTTCAACTTTCCGACCGGTTATCTTCTCCAGACCGGAGTTGATATAATCCTGCATCTTTTGGGAAAGAGGAAACGCTGTTCTTAGATTCACCCTTACTTTTTTAAGAGCTTCATCCATCAACTGGCGATAGCAGATGACCACATCATTCAGAATATCAATCCTTTTTTTGTCCACCAGCAGTTTTAAAAAGCTTATGGTCATGCCGGATAACTTCAATTTAGCAATGATACTTTCCACAACATTTCTTTTGTTTTCCTGTTCAAAGATGGGATTAGACAGAAAGTCACTTAAGGCTTTGTTCTGGGAAATAATCGACGCAAACTGATTAAGTTCGTTATAATAATGCTCCAGCTTTTTTTCTTCAGTTGCAATGTCAAAAAAAGCACGCGCATAGCGTTTGGAAATATTACTGATCAATTTCTTGTTACCACCTTATCAATATACTCTTTAACAATGGCCTCATGATCCTGCTCTTTAATGTTTTGTTTTATAATTTTTTCGGCCATTTGCACCGATAATTGAGCCGCATGCGCCTTTAGCTGATCTGATGTTTTCTTCAATTCCTGCTCAATACGCGCTTGGGCATCCTCTTTCATTTTTTTAGCTACCTTTTCAGCGTCTTCAATAATCTTTTGTTTTTCGGTAACTCCCTGGGATTTAATCATTTCAAAAATACCGTCGATTTCCACTGAGGCCTTATCAAGCTTTTCCGAATATTCCCGGAATTTTTTCTCGGCTTCTACTTTTTTTTCCGTTGTTTTGGCAAGGGTTTCTTTAATTTCCGCACGACGGTTTGTAAAAAAATCTTTTATCTTGGAAGCTGCAAGCCAATAAAGCAAACCCATTAAAACAATAAAATTAAAAGCTTTCTTAGCTAAATCAATCCACCCGCTCGAACCGTGACCGCCCTCGCCTTCTCCGGCAGCAAGGGCAATACCCACTGAAATCAACAAGAAAATAAAAAGAGTGAAAAAGAAAAGTTGTTTTTTCATTACATCGGCCTCCCCAATACTTTACGGGCAATCTCCAAAGACAATTCCTTGGAATGGCCATCCAAAATCAACTTGGCTTCCTGGACTTCCTTATCCATTTTTTGCTGAAATTCCCGGGCAATAACAGGTATTTCGTTGCGGACAGCATCAACAATATTTTTAGCCTGATTCACACCTTCCTGAATTATCTCTTTTTTCAGTTCTGACGCTTTGATTTTGGCTTGCTTTAACTTTTCTTCATACTCAGCAACTCTTTTTTCCACAGATTCATTAAAGAGCTTGATTTCATTTTCCGACTCTTCAAGTTGCTTTTTACGCCGGTCAATTATGTAAAGAATTGGTTTATAAAGCAGAAAATTAAGAATAAAAATCAGACATATGAATATAGTCATTTGGAACAAAATAGAATGATCGGGAAGTACTGTAACCATTGTAACCTCTATTTATTCCCTGTATTTTTCATAAAAAACCACGGGCAAAGCATTTCTTTTTTCAGTGGGTATTTTTAAAATATGCATAACGTAACGAGCAGGAAGTCTTTTAATCAAGTGTGTCTTAAATACATTTAAAGGACAGGAACACTTTTCCTTGATACTCAAAACTGCGAGTTAATAACCATAACATTATTTGCTTGTCAAGTATTTTCTGACCAGCAGTCTAAAACTTGAAAATTACTAGTGATTACGAATAGATGAATGGCTACGAACGTTTTATTAAGATTACAATATATATCTTAGTAAAAAGCCTTGAAATAGATAATCATTTTAAGATTAATGATCGGTCTTTTATATTTCTATTTTCTTTTCGCCGGCTTCCGCCATATGAGATCTTCCATCAAAGAAAGCTCCCTCTTCTATAATAAAAACAGGCGTTTTCACATCTCCTAAAAATCTTCCTGTCGCGTGGATGTTAATTTTTTCATTCACCTCAATATTGCCCTGAACGTCACCGCTTATGTAAATACTCTTGACCGCTATCTTGGCCTGAACCATCGCTCCCTGGCCGACGACCAGCGACCCCTGGCCAAAAATTTCTCCCTGAAATTTTCCATCAATACGAACAGCACCATTAAAAATCAGCTTGCCTTCAAACTCGGCTCCCTGTCCCAGAAAAGCCTTAATCTCTTCAACCTCTTTCTTTTTTTCCCACACTTTATCCCCCTTAAATTAATTAATATTTTTTTCCTAAATTTTACTTATCACTACTTTTGTAAAACAAATCTTCGCGCGCTTACATTAATTAACAAACCCATTGCCGCCATCAAAGAAAGCATAGCCGACCCGCCGTAACTAAAAAATGGAAGAGGAATTCCCACGACAGGCAAAATTCCCAGAACCATTCCTATATTGATAAAAACCTCCCACGAAATAAGAGCAGTTACTCCGAACGCTATAATTGTGCCTAATAAATCTTTGGCTTGCAAGGCAATTTTAAATCCCCAAAAAATTATCACAATGAACATTATTATCAAAATAACTGAACCGATGAAACCCCATTCTTCAGCAAATACCGAAAAAACAAAATCGGTCTGCTGCTCAGGCAAAAACTTTAATTGTGTCTGAGAACCGCTCAGAAAACCCTTGCCGAAAATTTCTCCGGAACCAACGGCAATTTTTGATTGGATAATATGATAGCCGGAGCCAAGTGGATCGCTTTCCGGATTAAGAAAAGTAATTAACCTTTCCCTTTGATAGTCCTTTAAAAAAAGCCAGCTGATTGGAATTAATATCAAACAGCCGACGAAAGCGAAAAATACGGATTTTTTATCCACTCCCATAAAAAAAACAACCGAAATGAATATAATAATTAATATAAGAGCAGTGCCTAAATCCGGCTGTTTTAGAATCAGTACAAAAGGAGCACCAACTATCAAAAATGGAATCAAAAGCTCCCTCAATTTATATGGTTCATTGGATTTGTGATTATCAAAATAACGGGCTAGAGCAATTATTATTACAACTTTCATTAATTCCGAGGGTTGAACGGCGAGGAAATCTCCGCCTATCCATCTTTGCGCGCCGTGAGAAGAAGAACCAACAAAAAAAACCAGAACCAAAAGAGCGATAACAAAAACATAGATTATATAGGCGTACTGTGTGATCACCCTGTAATCTACAAAAAAAATAAACATCATGAAAATTAACCCTACAACAACCCATTGCACCTGCTTCAGGTAATAAGGAGTTTGATCTCCGGAGACGCTAAAACCAGTGGAATAAATATTAAGAATCCCCATCGTGCAGATGCAAAGAACAAAAGCCAAAAGCATCCAATCAAAATGGCGAAAAATCCGGCGATCAAATTTAAAAAAAATCATTTATATCCCTTTTTCCTCTGAAATTTTTATAATCCACACCAGCTTAAATTAGTTAATCAGTTTAAGCGTTGATTTTGAGCAATCTCCCGAGTCTGTTTTACTTTATTTTTCCCTTCAAAATAAGCGGATAATATTTTGCGGGCAACCGGAGCAGCAACCGAACCGCCTCCCCCCGCATTTTCCAAAATCACCGCTACAACTATTTCGGGATTCCTCGATGGAGCATAGGAAACAAACAAAGCATGGTCTTTTTTAAAAGAACCTAATATTTTTCTACGACGCGCTTTTTCATTATCGGGCAATCCCATTACCTGTGATGTTCCTGTTTTACCGCTTACCTCAATCCCTAATAATTTAGCTCTTTGACCCGTTCCACCTGGTTCATTAACCACACCCCTCAAAGCATCACTTATAATTTCAATCGTTTTTGCACTTAAATGCAATTCCCCCTTTTTAACAGGGAAAAATTCTTTTAAAACCTTGCCATCAATTGATTGTATTTGTTTCACCAGATAAGGACGCCACAAAGTTCCACCGTTAGCAAAAGTTCCGTAAGCATTGGCCAGTTGCAATGTAGTGACAAGATCAAATCCCTGTCCAATCGATATGGATATGGTTTCACCCATTTGCCAGACTTCCTTTTTCTTTTCCAATTTCCACTCCTTGGTAGGTACCAATCCCTTTTTTTCATTAGGTAAATCAATGCCCGTAAGCTCTCCCAGACCAAAACGCCTTGCATATTCGGCTATCTTGTCCACTCCCAGCATTTTTCCAACAGTATAAAAATAGACGTCACATGAGCCGACAATCGCCTGATGCAGAGTGACATGACCATGCCCCCCCTTCTTCCAACAGCGATAAGTCCTATTACCCAGAGTAAAAAATCCGTTGCAGAATATTTTAGTATCAGGGGTAATAATGCCCTCTTCCAGCGCTGCCGCGGCAACAATCAGCTTATACGTTGAACCCGGCGGGTATTGCCCGGAAATCGCCTTGTTGGATAAAGGAGCAAAAGGATTATTCTGCAATTTATTCCACAATTCATTGGAAATTCCTTCGTTAAATAAATTAGGATCGAAAGAAGGAGAGCTAACCATAGCCAGAATTGACCCATCCCTCGGATCCATTACAACGGCGGATCCTGCTTTCCCTTCAATCGCTTCCCAGGCAGCCTTCTGTAGTTCAGCGTCAATGGTCAGTAACATATTATAACCGGAGATTGGATCAATCCTGCCCAGATTTTTTATTTTTCTACCGTAAACGTTAACCTCAACCAGTTCGGCACCACGGTGGCCGCGAATATATTCGTCAAAAAATCTTTCCAATCCATGCTTCCCTGAAATATCGCCGTATGTATATTTATCATTTTTTTCCATCTCTTCTTTGCTGATCTCGCCGGTATAACCAATAACCGGTGCTAATATTTCTCCGTCCAAATACAATCGAATCGGCGAAACATCAACATAAATACCGGGCAGATTTAAGGCGTTGGTTTCAACAAGAGCGACTTTTTCCATGCTCACATTCTTGTCTAACTTAACCGGCAAGTATGGATTTGCATTTTTTAAAAGAGATTGGTCAAAAGGAAAATCTATTGACTTGCTTTCATACAGTTCCCTTAATTTTTCCACCGACAGTTTATTGGCTTTATTCTTGTTTGGTATGTAAAACACATCAAAAGACGGTTTGTTATCTACCAAGACATTCCCGTAACGATCCATAATCAGGCCGCGTAACGGTTTAATTTGCCTGAAACGAATAGAATTATTTTCTGATTTTTTTTTAAACTCCTCCCCCTTGATAATTTGCAGATATCCAAGACGCATAATCAATACACAAAAAACCACCAGTGATATAGCAATAACTATTCTTATTTTTTCTCTGAACTCTACCGGTTCATGTCCGTTAAGCATGTTACACCTTTTTTTCGTCAATAAATATTTCTGTCCGGTTCATCAGATAAAAAAACGGGGGAGCGATAAGGCTAATAACCAAAGACTGCATAAAAATAATATAATACATATTTGACAACAAGTTTACACCAAATGCCAAATAATAAAATATATTCAGTATAATTTCCTTTAATAGAGCGCAAAAAAAACTAAAAGAAATAATGACGTGTGTTTTTTCCGTATCCAGCAAATCGGATATAAAGAATGAACACCAGAAAACAATAATATAAACAAAAGTGAAAAGTCCAATGACCGAACCGCCAATGCAATCAAATACAAACCCAAGAAAAAATGCCAGAATAGTCCCTTTAACTAAATCAAGATGAAATCCTGTGTAAATAACAACCACCAGAGATATTTCAAACACAAAATAATTGGAAAAAATTACATCTGTAATCGTTGATTGCAGCACTATTAATAATATTGATAAGAACAGCACTAACAGATAATAAAGCATAATTTATTCAAATGCAGTTTCGTGAGAAGATAAAATCAACAATTCCTCCAATTTTGAAAAATCTACAAATGGAGCAACTCTGATTTTTAAAAAAAGACCGGTATTACGTCTGTCAACATTGATTACCTGGCCAATAAGCCAGCCTTTGGGAAACACGCCTCCCATGCCGGAAGAAACAACAATATCCCCTTTCTGAACATCCTGGGTTTTAGAGATATACTTTAATATCATTCCCTGGGAGCCGACACCACTGATAATTCCCTGGGTACGGTTCCTTTGAACTATCGCATCAATGTTACTGTTCTCATCAATAAGCAAAAGCACACGGGAAACATGCCAGGAAACATCAATCAAACGGCCTATCAATCCCGGATAAGCAATAACTGGCATACCGTTTTTCAAACCATCATACGCACCTTTATTTATTAAAACAGTTCTGGAAAGCGCGGCTTGTTCCCTTCCAATGACTCTAGCCGCAACAAAACGATCTTTATAATCATCTGAAATAGATAAAAGTTTTCTCAGTCTCTTTGCTTCTTTATAACCCTCCTGATATGAAACAAGAAGTGCTTCAAGTTCATTAATCATTTTTTTTAATTTTTTATTTTCATCCTGAATTCCAACAAGAAAAATATAGCGAAGCCACGCATTCTTGACGCTTTGGATGGAACCGCTAAGAACTTCATACACCGGAGATACTGTTTCTAAAACTGTTTTTCTAAAAAAACTTTTATCCGTACCATATTTCAGATTATATGAAATTATCAGCAATACTGAAATAATTAAAACAGTGATGAAAATGATTATTTTGTATTTTTTTAAAAAAAACATTTTTTACCTGACGGAAAAATTATAAATAAGCATCTAACTCTATTAGCCAGGATAAAAATTTGGCAGGGCTTTTTTCAACATTTTATAAAAAATACTATATAAGAAAAATTTTCTTGCTGGTTTGTTTTTGACAATCCAAACGTATTAAACACGCGGGAAAGAATCAACAGTTTAATAATAATCTCTCACAGCATCAGAGCGAATTTTATTTAAATTAAACCTCAAGAGCGATATCTTTAAGCACATTTATTTGATCGAGAGCCATCCCTGCGCCTCTGGCTACAGCCGAAAGAGGATCATCCGTGATAGTTATAGGAAGTCCGGTTTCCTCTCTGATAAGAATGTCAATATTGGCCAACAATGCTCCGCCACCGGTAAGCACAATACCTCGGTCAACTATGTCACCGGCAAGTTCCGGTGGAGAATTTTCCAGAGTGTCTTTAATCGCATCCACAATAAACGTTACCTGTTCATTAATCGCCTCTCTTATTTCTTCCGAATTAGTTTCCGTTATTTTAGGAATTCCCGATATCAAGTCACGTCCTTTTATTGAACCGACTTTAATTTCATCAAAGGGATAGGCGCAGCCGATTTCCATTTTAATGATTTCCGCCGTTCTTTCTCCGATGAGCAAATTATGCTTGCGTTTCATATACTGAGCAATCGCTTCGTCTATTTTATCTCCTGCTATTCTCACCGATTTCGAGTAAACAATTCCCGCCAAAGAAATAACGGCCACTTCCGTCGTTCCCCCGCCAATATCAACAACCATTGAACTTGTTGGTTCGGCGACAGGCAAACCGGCTCCGATTGCGGCTGCCATCGGTTCTTCAATCAAGTAAATCTCTCTGGCACCGGCAGATTCAACTGTTTCACGTACAGCACGTCTTTCCACCTGTGTTATTCCTGACGGCACGGAAATTATAATTCGCGGTCTCACCAGGGATTTACGATTATGGACGCTCAGGATAAAATGTTTAAGCATTGCTTCTGTAATATCAAAATCGGCTATCACGCCGTCGCGCAGAGGCCTTATGGCTACAATATTTCCCGGAGTACGTCCCAGCATGTTTTTGGCTTCATTACCCACTGCGAGCACTTTCTTCATCCCTCTGGCATCCTGATGAACGGCTACTACAGAAGGCTCATTTAAAACTATACCTTTATCCTTGACGTAAACAATCGTATTTGCAGTCCCAAGATCAATAGCTAGATCGTTGGAAAATTTTCCTAACACATAATCAAAAAACATTTATCCTCCTGTATTTTCATAAATTAAGTAATAACTTTCGGACGTTGATTGCTTTTCATACAGCATTTCATTATCCTAATCAACTCATTTTTAAATTATATTTGCATTTTGCAAATGACTGTAATAATAAGGCTAAAATCAAATTCTTAGTGAGCAAATCCGCTACTTTATTGGAGTGAATTTTATGCTGAAATTTTTTCGGAAACACGCACGCGGCTGGTTCATGATCGCCGTCATAGTTGTAATTATTATAGTATTTGTACTTTATTTCGGTTCCAGCGGAGGGGGCAGGCACACCAGTGCCATTTTCATAGTTGATAAACAAATAATCAGCGAAGCTGAATTTCTCGACGAGTATGATAAGTTGCTGGATGTCGTACGAATCAATTTAAAAGAGAAACTTACTCCGGAAATTCTAAAAAAAATGAATTTAAAGGCAAAAGCCTATAATAATTTACTTAACAGATATATTATCATCGCGAAAGCCGCCGATTTAAAAATAAAGATTTCCGACGAAGAATTAAAAGACTCAATCATGTCCCTGCCCATATTACAAACAAACGGCATATTTGATGAAATGAAATATCAGCAATTACTCCGCTACAACAGAATGACCGCCCAAGATTTTGAAAATCTTCAAAAAACCAAATTAATGGCGGAGAAAATAGAATTCTTCGTTCGTGAAGGAGTGAAAATATCCGACAAGGAAATTTATGACTGGTATGTTTTACAGAACTGGAAAATCAATATTAATTTTCTGAAAATCACGGGAGGCGATATCAAAAATAAAATATCACCGGTTGAATCGGAGCTGGAAGATTACTTAAAACGCAACAACAATCTGTTTCGTGTCCCGGAACAGACAAAAATCAAATATCTGTTTTTTACTCCTGATTCTTTTTCTCCAGACATTACCGATGATGATGATATCAAGAGCCATTACAACAGTTACAGGGATAAATATAAAACAAAAGACGGCAAACCATTACCTCTAGACAGTGCTAGGGATTCCATAATTAAAGAGCTAAAGATAACAAGAGGAAAGCAAAACGCTTACCAGGCGGCAAAAAAAGCCAGGGACGTCATCTATCAGGAAGACAATATGGAAGACTATGGGGAAAAAAACAATTTGAAGGTTTACTATACCGACTTTTTCCCGATAAACAAACTGCCGCCTGAATTGGTCTCAGTTAAAAACGTAACTGAAGAACTTCTGAATTTACAGGAAAAAGATGTCAGTAAAGTTATCAGTGCCGATAACGGTTATTACCTTATGCAGCTAATTGAAAAGAAAGCTTCTTATGTTCCGAAACTCAACATCATAGAAAACGAGGTCAGGCGTCGTTTTATTGAGACTGAAACAAAACTTCTTGCCGAAAAAGAAGCAAATTCAATTTTGGAGCGCTTGAAATCAGGAGAAAGTTTTGAAAAAATTGCTTCAGAAAAAGGCCTAAAGATAGGTCAGACAGGATTTTTCCAACCAAGCAACACAATACCAAACGTGGGACAAAATCCTGACGCGGAGGAAATTATTTTACAACTTTCATCCGGCAAACCATACGCGGAAAAACCTTTTTTTATAAATGATGCTTATTTTATATTAAAATTCAAAGAAGCAACCGAACCGAATAAAAAAACTTTTGCAGATGAAAAAGAAATATACAGAAAAACATTGATTGCCTTTAAACAAAAGGAAGCAATGCAAACATGGCTGGAGGGTAACAAGGCCGCTATGATAAAAGAAAAAAGAGTGAGAATAAAAAAGAAATTAGAAGATTTATAATTATAAATGATTTTTATTTCTGAAATTTAAAGAAATTAATGGGAAGGTTTTTTACAACCTTCCCATTAATATTTGGTGGAGCTGAGGAGGATCGAACTCCTGACCTCTTGAATGCCATTCAAGCGCTCTCCCAGCTGAGCTACAACCCCATTAAACCATGACTAATCGGGCGAATTTATTAGCATGCACATTAATTGAATGTCAACAGATTTCAACTTGACATTTTGCCAACCGTTTATATAATCGCGCCCGTGCCGGAGTGGTGAAACTGGTAGACGCAGGGGACTCAAAATCCCCCGACTCTCGGAGTCATGTCGGTTCGATTCCGACCTCCGGCACCAGTAAAATCAGGGGCTTGTGATGTTGAGGTTTAAAAGTCTTCTTTATTTGCATGACTCTTATTGCCAGCAATTCCTTGTTTCATCAAAAAACCAACTTCATTCCACCAATATGCAAGGCACTTTTTATTTATCCGTTGCAAAACAGAGTTTAATATTATAATTTCAGAGCAAAAAAGTATATATTTTGCCATGCCCTGGTACGTTGTCCATACAAAAAGCCGTCATGAATACAAGGTAAATGAAAGTCTTGTCCAAAAAAACTTGACCACTTTTTTACCCGAGATAGAAGTATGGAGCAAAAGAAAAGACAGAAAAAAGAAATTTAAGACCCCTCTTTTTTCCAGTTATCTTTTTGTAGAAACTACTTTTGATGATAACGAAAAAAAACTCGATATTCTGAAAACTAAAGGCGTCATCCGCATCCTGGGGAAAAAAGAAAATTCAGAGCCGATTCCTGTGCCCAACAAAGCGATTGAAGCCATAAAAATATTTTTAAATAAAAAGACAGAGGTTTTTTCGCTTCAGTATCCCCAGGTGGGAGAATCAGCCAGAATCATCAGCGGGCCGTTTGCCGGTATTGAAGGAACGGTTGTTAAAAGCGACTTTAATAAAGAAATGTTTGTAATCTCTATAGACATTTTGCACCGTTCAGTAGCAGTTAAAATGGAAGGATTCCAAATAACCAAACTGTAATCAGCCGACACCTCTCTTGTTCTTTTCAAATTTTTAGAGATTTTTTTTACCTTAATAAATTTGATGAACTGAAAAAACAAAGGATTTAGTGATTTCTATCATCATATTAATTTTTTGCGAAATACGTTTTTTTCTGAAGAGCTGCTTTTATTAACATCCTTACTCTCATTTCATCACCAAATATTAACCTGAAATTACTGCATGATTCGTATTGATTTATGGAAAGCAAGAATATATAATATATTCATAAAAAACAAATTGGGAGGTGTTTAATGAACAAAGCTGATTTGATCGAAGAAGTAGCAAAAGTCACTTGCAGCAAGAAAGAAGCAGCGTTGGCAATAGACGCAACACTGGCAGCAATTCAGAAAGCTCTCAAAAAAGGTGATGCTGTTACACTTGTAGGTTTTGGAACCTTTGGTGTTAAGAAAAGAAAAGCCCGCACAGGCAGGAACCCCCAAACCGGCAAGGTTATCAACATAGCCGCCAAAAAGGTTCCTGTATTTAAAGCCGGCAAAGCTTTAAAAAAAGCGGTAAAGTAACCTCATCACGTGCATTCAAGTTTTACATAAAGAGCCGCCCCTGTTTTAAGAAGGGCGGCTCTTTATTTCTTAATCAAAGTGTTAAATGTTTTTTGCGGATATAGTTTTAAAATCTGTAAAAAAGAGGACACATTCTATCCTTTGTTGAATACTCTCTCTTTTTCTGTTATCAATTAGCATGCATCTACTGCTTTGAATTCCGATGTGTTTTAGGATAACAAAATGAAGAAAAAAGATGTTCTGATTATAGTATTGATAACCGCAGCATTACTTATCACTATGGAAATAACCATCCGGTTATTAGAAGAGATTCGTGCTGATTCAAATTCCCGGTTTTATATCCGCGCGGATTCAGATTTCCGATTTTATGTTCATAGTGTGGATAATGACTTGTTTCTCGATTATATCGTCGAAGACCCAATTCTGATGTGGTCGCTGAAACCGAAATACAATGTATCCGACATAAAAATCAACAGCAGGGGATTCAGGGACATTGAGTACAACATAAAGAAGAATGATGGAGTCTTCAAAATACTGTGTCTGGGAGAATCAAGCACCTTTGGCTGGAAGGTCCCCCTTGAAACAACCTATCACAGCCTGCTGGAAGACAGGCTTAACCGCGAATATGACGGTCAACGGCGTTTCGAAGTTATCAATGCCGGGGTTATAGGATACACATCCGTTCAAGGACTCTATATGTATTTGTCCAAAGGAATCCGCTTCCAGCCAGACCTTGTTACCTTTTATTTTGGCATCAACGAACGTGTCAAACGTTTTTATCTGAGTGATGCGGAAATCATGAAGATTAACCGTCCGCAATGGCTGAACTTGCTGGTAAACGGCTGGCTGTTAAAATCAGAACTTGTTCGGGTGGTGCAAAAGACAGCCAAAAATATAATGAATAAAAACAGCCATAATTCCGAACTTCCGGTGCCCAGAGTTTCTCCTGCTGAGTATCGAAAAACAATTCTTCGCCTGAAGAAAGCGTGTGACAAAAACAATGCCCGACTTCTTTTGATATCGCCCGCCTTATATATAGACCGCCGTCGAAACACACACGAAAAGGCTATGAAAATTGTTCAATACCGCAGGATTTTGGAGAACACAGCCAAAGAAGCCGGTATTCCGCTTTTAACCATTCCGGAAATGACCGAAAGGTCATCAGATAATTTTAATTATTTATTTCAAAAGGATGATTCGGTACATCCCAGCAAGGCTGGACACCGGTTAATTATGCAGCGACTTTATAATTTTATGACTAAAAACCGGATGCTTCCCTGACAGCCCCATCAGCGCATCGCTATAAAAAATAATCCTTTAACCTTATCGCCGCTTTTAAATTTGTGCAGCAGATAGTTCTTCCGATAATTCTGTCTTTTTTTATTTATTGTTAGATTTAATTATTTGGAAGGGGCTTCCAGAATATGAATGCACATGGCTGCTTCTTCCTGTCCCAGCGCCCCGCCGCCGTTTTCAGCCAAACCTATTTTCGCTCCTTTGATCTGCCTGTCGCCGGCCCTGCCGCGGAGTTGAGTGACCAGTTCATGAATCTGCGCCAGCCCGGACGCACCGATAGGATGACCGCGCGATTCCAACCCGCCGCTAACATTAATCGGAATCTTACCACCGATTTTGGTGGCGCCGCTTTCAGCCAGGATGCCGCCTTCACCCTCTCTGCAAAAGCCCAGCGCTTCTGCCTGGTGCAGTTCACCATACGCGGTGGCATCGTGCACTTCACAAAAATGAACATCTTTAGGCCCCAGTCCCGATTTTTCATAGGCTATCCTGCTCAATCGCTCACCGATATCAATGTCATCAAAACTGCGTTCACGTCCTGAACCGAGCACCGAAGCGCGCACCTTCACTGCCTGAGACACAAGGCCCAGCCTTTTAACCGTTTCTCCATCGCAAAGAATCGCCGATGCGGCACCGTCGCCGATAGGCGCACACATCGCCCTGGTCAGCGGCCAGGTTACCATGCGGTCGGCCAGCACCTGTTCCGGCGTTACCAGAAAATTGTACTGAGCGTTGGGATTTAATGAAGAATGAAAATGATTTTTGGAAGCAATTACGGCAAGTTGTTCAATAGTGCTCCCGTATTTTTTCATGTGCTGACGTGCGGCGAATCCGTATACATCCATGAAAGGTGAATGATCGCCTGAGGATAATTTTCTCATCTTCATTACGGTCTTAGAACCGACGGCATCGCTCAGACGGATATACACCTTGAACATATCCCAATATTCAATGAGGCGATCTTTAGTTGTTATTTTTTTCTTCTTTTTA
Organism: Syntrophaceae bacterium; assembly: GCA_016927935.1. GTDB lineage: Bacteria > Desulfobacterota > Syntrophia > Syntrophales > Smithellaceae > Smithella. The sequence goes on along the minus strand of JAFGLS010000047.1, from coordinate 11,158 downwards.
TTTTTATCTTTTACGGCAAAAGCCGCATATTTTTGAATATGAGCCAGCATTTCCTTTTTATCCTGCTCCGTCATTCCGTAGAAAGAAATATTCGCAATGATGTTGGCGATATTCTCAATGTCCAGACCACCGAGAAATCCGGCAAAAACTTTCATTTTATTTGTGCTATAGAGTTTTTCGGCGCCCACAGCCATCGTAATATCATACAAACCGCCGGCAACGCCCAGCCAGGCGTGGTGAAAGGCAGTAGAACCTCCGGCACAGGCATTTTCAACATTAGTCATCGGAATAGCATCTATCCCCATAGGCCTCAGAGCTACCTGCGCCCTGATGCAATCCTGTCCATGGGAATAGCCCCAGCCGGAATTGGCAAACCAAAGGGCCTGTATGTCTTTTTTATCAAGATTGGCGTCTTTCAGGCAGGAAGTTACGGTGTACGCGGCAAGGTCCTTAATGCTTTTATCAAGATATTTGCCGAATTTAATGGTATGAGCACCAATAACATATACATCTCTCATAATATTTGACCTTTTGTTTTATTACTGATTTATCTACTCAAAGTATTAACTTAACCAATTTACATTTTTTTTACTTGATTTTGTCAATTGAATTTCCTGCCTATTGGCGAAAAAACGACTATTCTGTAAAAATGAATTGTAGCTGGAAATCTTTTATGAAAGAAGCCATTCTTCAGCTTCTTTTATATTGGGAAAAACCTTGGCTAAAAGTCCTCGATTCCGGGCAACAGTTTCACCAAATTGATTGGCTTGCATCTGTTCGGGATAGCGATCAACGAAGGCTATTTTTACACCGGCTAGGTTAACCTTCTGACTCAGACTTATTATTTCGTAAGTATCCATTGTTTTATTATCGGTAGGTATATCTTCTTCAACAAGCAACTTGGTAAAACCATTTTCTAGGCAGTATTTAATCACATCCGTCCAATAACCAAGCGATGTATCGAAAGTATCTTTCTTCGCCCGCACATACGCATATAGATATCCTTCCCGTTTTTCAAATTTAAGCAGGAATGGCTTATTTTCTTCTGAACTTTTTGCCATTATTTCCCTTCCCCAAATAATAATATTAAAAAAAACGTATAAAAAGAAAATTTTTATGTCAATTAAATTCTGTTCCGGCGCGTACGAAGAATTTCTTTTATCGTCCGGTTACATCATCCTTATACGAGTCATAAGGAGAGCCATTTTTTCACCGTAACCTTTTTTCACTACATAAGAAATTACGCCATAGAAAATACTGGGAGAGAGACGTTTTAACACCCAATAATATTTTCCGATGAATTGAGGAATCACATAAAGTTTGTTCTTTTCATATGACCTTATGGTTTTTTCGGCAACTTCTTCAGCCGTTAAACGGCCGTGCTCAAAAGCGGAATGCGCGAACTTACTCTGAAAATCGTTTTGATAACGCATATTGTCCAGAAGATGAGTGTTAAAAAACATCGGACAGGCAACGGTCACTCCGATTTTATGCTGTACCAATTCCTGCCGCATGGTTTCCGAAAGTGAAATGACAGCGGCTTTCGTGATGTTGTAGGGAGCCATCTCCATTAAAGAAAGCAGGCCGGCACTGGAACCAACATTAATAATATGTCCTCCCCCCTGAGCTTTCATAGGAGGGATAAAACTGTGGCACCCGTAAAGCATGCCCCAGAAATTTATATCCACACACCAATGCCAATCCTGAAGAGGTATATCGCCGACGAAACCGCAGGACACCACACCGGCATTATTTATAAGCAAATCAACTTTTCCCCATTTGGAAAAAACGTAATCCGCCATGCTCTGAACTTTTTCCGGCTGGGAAACATCACACTCAAAAATTTCGCCGTCTCCTCCGGCTTTACGCACCATGGCCAAAGTTTCTTCCATGCCCGCCTGGTTTATGTCCGCAATAAGTATTTTCCATCCGCCGCGCCTGGCCAGCGCAAGCGCAAGCGCCCTTCCAAATCCCGATGCCGATCCTGTTATGACCGCGTTACTCATAATTAAATTTTCTCCTTTAAAAGTTTTATTCTGAGCATTCAATTATGATGAAATGAATTAAATATTTATATTCTTTATAATAATTATTACGTTCGGAATATAATCTATGAAAACCCGTAAAACTGATTGAACACGGAATTAATTTTTCTTTGATTATCCTGTTCAAGGCTGTTTTCTGTATCTTTATCAGAACCTCATCCAGCAACCCGTATATGACAGAAAGAATTTTCATTCAAGCTTTTTCCTGCTCTACTGTACAATACAGAAACTAGCCAAAATCCGGAGATCAGGAAAATGATCATCGTCATCCCACACTGTACTGGCTAACGGCATCCGGGTACAGAATTCTTTGCCAGATAAGCGTATTTGAACTATCAAACTACCTGACGGGTGATCTGCTCTTCATATCTCGAAAATAATTGGGCAAGCCATCGGATAACGGTCGGCACAGGCTTGAGAAAAGCCCTTGCAGCGCCTGTGGGGCAATTTCTCACACAGCTATAGCAATAAATGCAGGATTTTCCGTGGATCGCTATCTGATCGATATGAATGTTACGGGTCGAACATTTTTTCACGCAGATACCACACCCTGTGCACACCTCTTTTCTGATCGTGATACCGGGCATGGCCCAGGAAAAATTTTCCAATTTATTGATACGGTCATCAATAACGTTCAGAAGAAAAGGTTTATCCCTGAACTGCACAGGATGACAGGCACTCATTCCTTTCCCCTCGAGCCTGCGGGCAATTTCCTTTCCGAAGTCCCGTACGACCGAGAGGTCTGATTCGTCCGGATGCCCGGCGGCAAAAGGTTTTTTGTCCTGAAACGTCAGACAGTGCTCGGTCAATACCTTAATCCCTCCGATCAGCCTGTATTTCTTTTCATGCATTATTTTCGCAAAATCAAATTGAATCACGCCACTCGACACTCCCCCAAAAGTGGAAAGGATGGCGATTGCCTGATCCCCAACAGCAGAGGGAATCTTCTTTACGAAATCGGTAAAAAGAGGCGGCGCATGATGAAAATAGGTAGGTGAACCCAAAACGATTAGAGGAAAAGAAGATATGCGGGAATAAAGCTTCTCTTTTTCGCTTTCATCCCCAAGGGAGCAGAGATTGAACTTGACCGCAGAAATACCGTTTTCCAGAAGAGAAGTGTCAAAGGCATCGATAACCTTCCTGGTGGTACCGTGCATGGACAAATAAATGATCAGTGCCGAGGGGGTATTTTCTTTTTTCATCGCTGCAATCTTCTGCAATCTGATTGAATGTTGATCAATGATGAGAGACTATACGATTATCCAACCACATTTTCAATTTTTTTATCGTATTTCCGCCTGCTACTCAGTAATGTTTCGGATACCTCATTTCCGGCATCTGGCATATTTTCGTCAACCGGTAACCGGGACGAAAACTCTTTTTTATAGAAATAGCTCCGTTGGGACAAGCGGCCATGCATGTAAGACATCCCATGCAAATTTTCACCTTGCTATTTGCCGTTTTTTTCACCCGTGGAAGGCCCGTTTTACCCTTGAATTTTCCGGTTAGGATATCAGCACGATTACAGGAATCAGTGATAATGGCACCCCAGGCACACGCCGTTATACACAATCCGCACTGTTCGCATTTTGCGTGGTCAAAAACTATCTCCGCCGACTGAATTTGATCGGGATTGTCATAGGTGGGAATTTTATATTTTTCATATAATGTAAAATGTTTCATTTTATTCACCCTGCCTTTCGTACCGGGGTAAATCTTTCATGCTCCCTTCGTGCCATTCAACAGTTTGAATTTCTCTGGGCACTTCCCTGTCCGCCTTGTAGGCTGGATAACCCAGGCAAATGCAATTCCCGAATTTGTAGGGATATTTATTCAGTCCGAATTTTTTTCTCCATTTGGGATAATAGGTCAGAAGTCTGGCAAATCCTAGCCAACATGTTCCCACGCCGAGACTATGCGCGGCCAGCACAATATGCTCGCCGGCAATACCCACATCAACGCTCGGATTGGAAACACCCCTCTTATCCTGAAGAATAATAATAACGACGGGAGCTTCGTGAAAATAAACCGTTTGGTCCTCCGCAGCCTGAGTCATGGCAAAAAATGGAGGCGTGCAGAATTCGTTTTTGTATAATCGCATGACACTGAAATTGGCCATAATTTTTGAAACCATCCTGCGCAACCCTTTGAACATGGTGTAGCCATAGAAAAACATGAAAAACTTTGTAATTTTTGCCGCGTCCCGCTCCATTTCGGCAATAATCTCTGGACTTTTTATGACAATAAATTTCCATGGCTGACCGTTGCCCGTTGAAGGCGCAAATCGTGCACTCTCCAGAATTCTCCTGATGAGATTGTCGGGCAACATTTCTTTTTTAAACCGCCGCACACTCCTGCGTTCCATAATTATTTTTTCCACCGGATTCCACGGCATTCCTTCTCGATAAACGCCGAGCGATGAAAGAGTGTCATTGATTGCGTCCATATTTTCTCCTCCAGCTTTATATTTTTTTCAGTATATGTTGAAAGGTTCCAAAATATTCATCTCAAGCAGTTTTCTAATTAACTTTTGTTCAAACTTTAGGGGGCAGGCCTAATTCACATCCTGCTTCGCACCGTGTGATGACTTAGCTTGTACGGCCAGCGTTTCCAGTGTCTTTATCTGTCCGGAAGAAAGCCACGGCCCTTCCATGTCGATTGAGGCGAAGGGTATATTGCCGGCGGCATTTCCCTTACATTCCATCCCGCCCGAATGTATTACATGGCATGCACTCTATTACTTAATAAAAACTTCTTATCTTTTCCCGACCTCTGCGCTTTCAATTTCATACTCTTAGTCTTCGACTTCTATCCTCTAGGCGTCATTTTGGGATTCCACCTGTTTGCGCTCGGTAATGTCGCGTATAATTCCTCTAAACCCTATTGTTTTACCTGATAAATCTTTTTGTAACGATGCAGATGATTCAACATATATTTTAGTGCCATCTTTTCTTGTTATATGCCAATCGAATCCTTTGGTGGGTTCCCCTGTATTGTAAAGTTTATTAAATACTTGAAAAAGTTTTTTTGCGTTTTCTTTATCTGTATATTGCCGGTAATTCATACCCATCAATTCCTCGTTGGAGTAACCAGAGAGCTGGCACAATGAATTGTTGAAAAAAGTGAAGTTACCGGCAAGATCAATCTCAATATAACTCTCCTGGATGGTTTCAAGAATGTTTCGATATTTTTCCTCGCTCTGATACCGTAATTCTTCTGCTTGCTTGCGTTCGGTGATATCATGAATGATTCCTCTAAACCCTATAGGGTTATCGAATTCATCTTTTCTTAATGACACAGATGCTTCAACGAATCTTTTTGCTCCGTCTTTTCTTGTAATCTGCCAATCTATTGATTTAAGAGGTTCTCCTGTTTTGTAAACTCCGTTGAACGCTTTAAAAACTTTCTTTGCTACTTCTTTCTCCATGTATTGCCGGTCATTCATACCCATCAGTTCTTCCCTGGGGTGACCATGAATTCGGCACAACGAATCGTTAAAAAAAGTATAATTGCCGGCAAGATCAGTTTCAAAATAACCTTCCTGCATGTTTTCAAGAATGTTTCGGTATTTTTCCACATCTTCGCGATGCGATTCCTTCGCCCGCTTCATCAGGTTGGCAGAATCATGGACTCCATCTTTATTTCCACACAGGCTCACACGGTTCTTGCCATTACGTTTTGAGGTGTATAGGGCCGCATCAGCCAGTTGGATAAGCGCTTCTTTCTGCCCGGCGTGCTCCGGATATGTGGATACGCCCAGGCTGATGGTCACCTGCAGTTTTTGATCTCCATGAGGAATCTTGATTTCAGCCACACTCGCACGGATTTTCTCGGCAACGGTCATGGCCTGCTGCGCATCCGTTTCGGGCAGGATCACGACGAATTCTTCTCCGCCATAGCGCGCCGCGATATCCTCAGTACGCGAAGTATTCTTGACGGCCTTGGCTACGCTCCTCAAGACCTCGTCGCCCAGTTGATGGCCGTATGTGTCGTTGAAAGATTTAAAGTTATCGATATCCATCATGATGAGCGAAAACTTCTTGTCATGCCTACTGGAAAGCTTCATCTCCTTATCCAGAAGAACCTGAAAGTAGCGGTGCACATAGAGCTTGGTCAGGCCATCGGTAGTGGCCAACTCAAAGAGCCTGGCGTTGTCGATGGATATGGCGGCTTGGGCGGAGAACATCCGGAGGATATCCAGACGTTCGGACGTGAAGGCATCCAGACTCAGATTGTTCTCCATATAGAGGATACCCGATAGGCTGCCCTTGCTCACAATTGGGGAGCACACAATGGATTTACACTGTGTGCGCATGATGTAAGGATCATTTGTAAAGGGGCTTTCCTGCGCGGCATTGCCGAAGACGACGTCTTTCCCGCTGTGGTGGACATAGTTGACGATGGCCTCGCAGATGTCGGGACACTCCTTTAGTGGCATGGATTGCATCACCAGACTTTCTTTTTTATCCGTATCTTCACTGGCCTCAATGGTCAATTCACCGTCCGTATCCAGAATCAGATACCCGCGTTGGGCGCCGGCGTTGGCAATGGAGAGGTGCATAATCTTCTGCAGGAGACGGTCCAGCATAATCTCGCTGGAGATGACCTGTGAAACCTTCATGACCGTGGAAAGGTCAAGCGCCGCCGCCCCGGTGCCGGTGGCTGTCGATGATATAGTACTTGCCGTTCCTGTTGAATCTGAATCCGCTGCGGCACTTACTTCCCTCCTTGAAGGGGACAGAATCCATGGATATTTTTCACTTAGCTGTTTGAGTTTGCCTGCAGCGCCCCATCTTCTATAGGCTTTGTATGCATTACCAATAGATTCCCGCGCTTTTTCCTCATCCGAATAAATATTAAAATATGCCATGCCCAGAATTTCATTAGCAAGCCCTTCTACAATTACATCGCCATGTTCCTTGCTTAAACTTATGCACTCCAGTGCTAACTTTACAGGACGCTCAGGCCTTCTGCGTGAAGGGTGTTTCCGTTCATCTTTTACCAGTAAACGAATCGCTTCAGCACCATAGACAAAATTAAGACTATTCATGGGGGCACGCTTTGCCCAGTATTTTAAAAAGAAAAGATTGGTTTGAATATAAATTCGATGGATTATTCTTTTTACAAATGATTCCTTATTCAGCATTAGCAGAAAATATCTGTTTATTGTATCAATGCCATAGAAATGGGGGAGAATAATAACCCCTGCCATTGCCTTTTTATACTTCCGGAACTGCCTGGCATCCTCATAGGCAAGAGAATATTCATTAAACAAAAAGCGGACCGTTAAACGCAAGAAATAGAACACCGCAAGTGCGCCAAGGTTGTGCTCATCTTCCCATCGCTTTACATTTCCGCCTTCCAGCGCCTTTCCCTGCAGTTCTAAAGGATTATCACACCGGCCCATCATATTTAAAATATACTGCCACTGTAGTGCATGAAAGCGAATTATCGAATATTGTTTAAGAGACCCGATCATCCTGTTGTGCTTTTCCAGCTCTTCCACAAATTCAGAGCATTCTTTCCCGGTTAAGGCCGATGCCGCGCCGTAGGTTACCAGGTTCAATGATGCCCAAAGCAGGTCGCCTGTTTCAACGCCTTTATTAAACGCCTCAAGAGAGGGTTCTATCGATTCCCGCCTATGCTCCCTCCAGTGCCTGCATAAAATGTTGTAGCAAAATGCCGTTCTGCTGAACTTATTCCTGACATTAAGTCTTTCAACCATCTTCATGGCAAGTTTGCCGAACCTGTAACTGCCGGCAACATCATTAACCGCCTCACACAGAACAGCGCCATATACTGCGTAAGCCATTGGGTGGTCAGGCGCGAGGCCATGCTTTAACGACATTCGCACCATGTAGAAGGTAATAAATCCGAGTATATTAGGTTCCGCGAAGAATATGGCATGCATAATACTCGAAAGGAGGCGAGTAGCTGCCAGTTTTAACGGATCTGTCATCAAAGGTAAATTAAGTATCTTTTTGTCACTTTTTCCGAATAGTTTAAACCAGGTTTTCAGAAACTCTGGAACAAGCCTAAGCTGGCTCGGGTTATTCGGTATTCTGACTCCCAGGCGGCTGAGTATGGGACGCGCAAGGTCAAGCGCGCCCATATAATCATCCTGGGATATTTTAGCTTCACACCATACCTGGTAAATCCTGGCAATATGTTGAAGATCTTTCGTTTTATCCAGCACAACTGAACCATAGCCCTGCATTTTTTCGAAGTCTCCTTTCATATAAGAGACCTCGGTCGCTTCACTATACAGCTCTATCAAAATATCAAACTGGTTTTCCCATTTTTGCTCGTCAATCAGGATCATCCCTTTTTCAAGGCACTCTAATGAAGTCTCATAGGCTGCATTTTCCTTTGCTTTTATGCCAGCCCTGATGTTCAAGCGCAAAAGCTCTTCATATTCCTTTTTATCTTTTAATAGCGCTGAACCCATGTTAAGCTGGTCTATGATGTAGAAAATCTTCTTTTCTAAATCCTCATCGCTGCTTACATTGTCCAGTGCAGACCTGCCGATACGATAATGCAGTCCCTGCTTCTCTTCTTCAGAGACAAGCGAATATGCCGCCTCATGGATCCTGTCATGATGAAAGACATACAAGTTTCCAATCCGGCTCACCATCCCCTCGTTGACGGCTTCGGTGAGATCATGCAGCGCCTGGTCTACGGATATGCTCAACACGGAAGCCATGGTCTCGAGGTCGAACCGGTTACCGATGCAGGCGCATATCTTTAATGCCTCCTGTGTGTCCGTCGACAGCTTCCCGATTTTCCCGGCCATCATTTCCACCAGGTTTTCGGTCACCTGCATGCGGCTGATGCTCTCCGCGTCCCATCGCCAGCCGCGGGCGCCTTCATGGACGATTATCTTCTCATTGTACAGGGTCTGCAGAAACTGGTTTACGAAGAACGGATTGCCTCCTGTCTTTTTAAGCACCAGACTGGCCAGCCCGGCCGCTTTCTCATGCGGGCACCTCAGGGAATTCGATATAAGATCATTCACGTCCTTCTCGGTCAGGGGGCCAGGCGCTACCCGGGTTATCCTGATATTATTTTTTTTCGCTTCCCTCAAGAAGTCCGTCACGGGATGGAATTCACCCACTTCGTTATCGCGGTATGACAAGATCAAGAACAGATAGTGTATGTCAGGGTTCGTCAGTATATTTTTCATGAGCCGAAGGCTTGCAAGGTCGGCCCATTGCAGGTCATCCAAGAACAGGGCAACCGGGTGCTCTTTCTTCGGAAAGACGCCGATGAATTTCTCGAATACGAAATTGAACCGGTTCCTCGACTCTTCAGGCCCCAGCGCCTGAAGATCCGGCTGTTTCCCGATTATTAATTCGATTTCAGGAATCACATCGGTGATAATCTTCCCATTGACGCCCAACGCCTTTAAAAGATTATCCCTCCAGAGGCTGACCTTATCCTCGCTTTCCGACAATATTTGCTTCGCGAGAAACTGGAAAGATTGGATAATGGCGCTGTACGGTTTGTCCCTGCGGAAGAGCTCGTACTTGCCTGAAATGAAATATCCCCTACTGGCAACAATAGGCCTCTGTATCTCGTTTACGAGCGACGATTTCCCTATCCCCGGCGAGCCGGCAACAACCATAATGGCGGCGCCGGTTTCCCGATCCGAGATATCTTTAAAGCTCGATATAAGGGTCTCTATCTCCTTATCCCTCCCCAACAGCCTTCTTGGTATTATGAATTTGTTCGATATGTCATGCTTGGCAAGCTCGAATGGTTCAATCTTTTGCTTCTCCTCCAGTTGTTTGATGCATTCGCTGATATCCGCCATTACGCCGAAGCCATTCTGATATCTATCTTCAGGGCTCTTGGCCATAAGTTTCATAATCATGTCTGAGATAATCACAGGGATTTCAGAATTCTTCACAACCGGCGGCTCGGGCGTGATCGCGATATGTGAATGGATGAGCTCCATCGGATCCTTCGATTGAAAAGGAACGTTGCCCGTGAGCATCTCATAAAATGTTATTCCCATGGAATATAAGTCTGTGCGATAATCCACGTTTCTGTTCATTCTGCCCGTCTGCTCAGGCGATATATACGGGAGGGTGCCTTTTATTACTTCGGGGTTGTACAACTCGTCATTCGCGTGGGTTAACGCCGCGGAAATGCCGAAGTCGGTAATCTTCACTATATCCTGTTTTGCGTTGATCAGAATATTATCCGGCTTGATATCCAAGTGGATGACATTGTTCTCATGAATCAAACCCAGTGTTTCGGACACCTTTTCTGCTATATGTAAAAATGATTTTAATCCGAGATTTTCTGCTTTTAATGTCTCTTTTAGTGATTTGCCGCCGAAATCTTCTTCGATAATGGCGTATTTGTCATCATACTCAACCAGATCGAATATTTTTATTATGTTTTTAATATCGAGCTTTTTTACAAGATTATATTCCTGCTTGAACCGCGCGATCTCCGAAGGGGTTGGATATTTGGTTCTTAGCAACTTAATAATAAACTGCTGTGCTTCATTTTCTTTATGTCCACGGTAAATAATTGAATTTCTTGTTTCGTTGATTTTTTCCTGGAGAATGTAATCTGCGAATTTTTCCATTATTTTATATCTCTCTAATGGTAACTACTCTCCTAAATGATTAAACCACCGTTGACTTTCCCTTAATATTTGTACCACTTGTTTTATCCGGACTTAAAACCTGTAGCCAGATAACCTATTCCCCCCTGCATTACAAACAGCGGCAACAAGTTGAGGCACGCTTATCCAGCTCATGCCGGGAAGTATAATAGGATATTGAATTCCGAATAGTTCAGTAATTTTTGTTTTCACAATAAAACTCTCTTTCTTAAATTATATATTTTTCTACACTTTTGTTCAAAATAAATTTAGCTATACAGTTACAAAGTTTCAGTAAGGGGCAGTTGTCAGAATCCCGCGTTGCTTCGCTCCTGGATAATTCCTCTTACGCTTCGAACATCGTTCCAATTCATCGGGACTCGTTTTCTGCGAGTATCATTATTGTGGATTACGGATCGAAAGAAAATGACGCCCCCCCGACTGAATACATGTGAAATATTTAATTTACATCCTGCTTCGCACCGTGTGATGACTT